>NZ_CBFIHX010000057.1:0-23538 GCF_965662505.1 Pseudomaricurvus sp.
TCAGTCACCGCCGGTAACAAAAATGCCTCGGTTCCCTTGCCGGCTCCGAGAATTTCGATATTAACCTTATTCAGAGTGACCGGTGGGCCCAAGTCGACATCCACGTTAAGCACCGGCTTTTTGTCTGTGCCGCCAATACGGATGTGATTGCGTGACCGGTAATAGCCCAGTGCCTGAGCGGCCTGAGTCGCCTGTTGATCGGCGTGCTTGTAGAGTTGTTTTAGCTCAGCCAGATTGTCGGTATCCAGCTCGCCCAGAAACGCCTCAATATTCTTTTCAACGGCCTTATTGGAGGGTTCCACGTTCACTTCCAGCTTGGCCTGTGCCAATGAAGCACACAGCAAAAGAGATAGCACAAATAGGGGGCGAAACATGTATTCCTTCCTGGGTTTACTGCGATAGAGCCGTCGTCTGCAATATGCGACAGCCTGCAATATGCAACAGCCTGCAATACTCGACGTACAAGGCTCAGCCTCAGAGGCATTATAGACACCAAGGCCTTTGAGTCACTTAATCAGTGGCCATTGGCCTCTGGGCATTCTCGCCACACGAGGGGCAAAAGTATCACGTTTTCTCCCTGATGCTTTATTTGTCATTCCTTTCCTGCCGAAGTTCCTTATAATCCCGCGTCCGCAATTCAACAACTTCGGGTAATCCACGTGCAGGCAATCTTTCTTTATGGCTCCTTGATGGACCCCGAAGTCCGGAGTCACGTTTTTGCAGACTCCATCGATTCCGGGCAGATAGTGTCCGCGGTGGCTCACGGCTACCAGACGCTCACCTATCCTGGCGAAACCTTCCCGGTACTGGTCTCTCACGCTGGCGGACAGGCTCAAGGGGAGGTTTTACTCAACCCCAACGCAGAAGCCCTGGAGCGGATGACCTTTTACGAAGGGGATGAATACGGGATGGGCAGTCTGGAAGTAGTAGTGGCTGACGGCAGCACACTGATCGCTCACTACAACCAGGCCAGCAGCGAAGAGCTGCCGCTGACGGCCCCCTGGTGCTTTGATCACTGGCAGCGCCACGAACGGGAGACCTTCGTGGAGATGTGTCGCCAATATATGCAGCGCTGCTGGGGCAAGATGTCGATTCACGATGCCGATGCGGTCTGGCAGGAACTGCAGTCTCTGAGAACCTAATCTTTACTCTTTGTTGGACACCACTGCTAGCGTCTTCAATTTTGTCCCTGCTATTTTCTCCGCGAGATTGATAAAGCCATCGACGGTCACCGTGCCACGCTGTTCAGCCAGCCCCCTGGCAACATCATCCAGGCTGGCGTCATTGTCCGTGGCCTGGCGAATTTCAAGATCCACCTGATGCATCAGCACCGCGGCTCTGGCGGTGGTCGCGCCACTGGAGTCACCGGTCAGCAAGTTGCCGGATTCTTTACCCCACTCGGCCAGTTCCTCCATCGTCCCCTGAAAACGCCGCTCACTGATAGCGCCTGTGCGACGCAGAATTTCCACCGCGTAATACTCCGCAATCCCCTCCACAATCCAGTCACTGTAGCGGGTGCCCCGTATCCCGGTGCCTACGTGTATCATTTCATGAATCAGACTGCTGGTGCGATTGCCGCTGATCAGAGGTCGATCGGCGTGCATAAACAGAGAAAACGAACCCGATAGACCACCGCGCCACATGGGCTCACCCGCACTGACAATCAATAACCGCGAAGGGAACCCCGGAAATACCGCTTTGATGGTCGGAAGCGTCCAGCCCAGAAACGCCAGCGAATCCTGTAAACGGACATTCTGACCTCGGGGCGCAGCAACTCTCACATTCGTATCGACAAACGTATCCTGGCGACTGCTGATTTCCCCCAGAATCAACCAGCCTTTAGGACGAATAAAACGTCTGCCGGGATCGATAAGCGCATAGTGATGGGAATCGATAATGTCGTAGGGTGCCGCGGACGACCAGTCTGATGGCAGGTGAAACTCAAGTGATGCGTTCGACGACAAGCTTTTGGGCAGGGTTGCCGCAATCGGCGGAATCAGTTTGTCGCTGCGAAGAATGGCCCAGCGATCAGTGATTTTGGAATCGTATCGATCCTTGCCTTTTTTCTCGTCGATGACAAAGTCATAGCTCAGTGACGATTCGGGAGCCTTCGGTTTCCATATAGCCCGCTCGCCTTTGATCTCCAGCGACTGCTCGCTGTTAAGGTTTTTGTAGCGATCATCGGACAATCGCAACTTCAGCTGAGAGGGCAAGTCATCCCCACTGAGCTTAATCACCACATGAGCGAGACCCGTTTCCGGCTCGACCGTGACATCGTAGTTGATCTCAAAGTAGTTAATCTCAAAAGTGTCTGTATCAGAGGCGTCATTACCAGAGGCGTCGTCAGCGATGACATAGGATGACAACACAACTGAAGACAGCAACCAGAACAAGACCCATATCGACCGGACATCCACCAAACACTTCACACCGTCACCTCAAACTGACATTCAATGAGGCACAGCATAGCCAAGTCTAACGGGTTTCACATCATCCCAACCGGGAATAACGAAGAACCCGGCCTTTAAAAGGCTTGCTCAGATACGCTCCAGTCTCGGGCTGCTCCTGGGTATGACCGTACCCCAAATGAATCATTTTCTTGCTAAACGCTGCGTTATTGCCGCGGCCCGGATCCACAATAACCACCTCACAGTCCGGACTGGCGTGACGGTGAATAAACTCTGACAACAGTTCAATATGGTTGCGTTCATAAAGCAAGTCGCTGCCAATAATCACGTCGAACACCCCCAGGCCGTTATGAAGGTCAGCCCAGCCGGTGCGCAAAAAAGGGATTCTCCGGCCATTGTTCAGCCTGACGTTATCCGCCAGGAAACTGCCCGCTTCGGGGTGGTAGTCAGTTGCGGTGATATCCGCATGGCGCGCATTGAGCACAAGACTGGAAAGCGCAATCCCGCAGCCCACTTCCAAAATGCGTTTTCCCTCAATGGCGTAGGCCGCCATTTCATGAGCCAGCACCAGGCTGGAGTCCCACACCACGCCAAACAATGACCACTGGGCAGAAGAGATACCCATAGATTCAGCCTCGCCCAGAGGATCCGAAAACTGGTTACGGTCTTTTAAGGTACGCAGGTGAATATCAAGATCGTTAAATTCGAGGGTTTGGTAACTGACACGGTATTCGAGCAGGGACATAAGCGGGATGACTCAAGGTGTAAGAAACACGCAACAAGCCAAAACCGGAACCGGTTCGCCACGCAGGAGTCCCACTATACGCCGTTTTCGGAAAAACTACCCGCAATAACCTCATCAGCCTATTCATGACCGGTCAACGACAAATCAGCTACCGTTTAAGACAAATAAACTACCGCTTAAGACAAATCAGCTACTGCTTAGGACAAGTCACAACGCCCAGAGAGCACGGCCAACAATCAACTACCACGGTCTTAGGTAAGGTCAATTTCGTCAAACAAAGTGAATTCCCGCTCCGAAAAGTTGCCCTCGCGTTTTTCCATTTCGGACATGACCGCTTCGATCTGATTCGGGCTTTTCAAAACTCGGGCCTGCAGCTTTTCCTCTGTGCGCAGACCGTCCATTTCATCACCGTGCCACGAATGATCAAACAGATATTTAGCGTAGGAGACGGCATTCGGATTGCGGCGTGCAATGTCTGTCGCCATCGACATGGCCGCTTCCCTGGGCGTCTCGCTGAGAGACGTCACCAAGCCCAATTTTTGTGCTTCTTCCCCACCGACAACCCGTCCGGAATAGGTCAGCTCTTTCGCTACATCCAAACGCACCAGATCCCTCAAGGTTTGAGAAGCTGACATATCGGGAATCAGCCCCCACTTAATTTCCATCACAGACAATTTAGTCTCCGGATGCGCAATACGAATATCGGCGCCCAGCGCGATCTGTAATCCACCGCCATAGGCTACACCGTGTAGAGCGCAGATGACCGGTACCGGCATCGTTTTCCAGACATAACCCGGCAATTGATAAAAATTGGGTGAAAAACCTCCCCGCCCGGGACCAAAAGGATCGGCAAACACATCCGGATCGGCAAAGTTAGCGAGATCCAGCCCTGCACAAAAGGCTCTCCCCTCTCCGGACAACACCACCGCGCGAACATTTTTATCTTTCGCCAGACGTTTACCCGTCTCGTTGATGGCCTCAAACATCGGCATGCTGAGCGCGTTCATTTTATCCGCGCGATTCAATCGCACATCTGCCACGTGATTGTGGATACTGACGGATACCAATTCTGATTCGGTCACATCTGCTTCAGTCATAAATTCACCTCAGGGGGATGTCTGCAAATTTGATCAAGCGCGATTAATCGGACAAATAATACTCGACGGTCGATACGACCCGAACACGTTTGATATGTGGATTATTTTTATCTCGGGCACTGATGCTAAACTGCCCTTGAGAAGCTCGTTTGATTTTCCCCAGCGAACTGTCCGAATCTGCCGCAAACTTTTCTGCCACTTCTCTGGCCTTGCGTGTGGCCTCTTCAATCATCTCCGGTTTGACTTCATTTAGCCGGGTAAACAGATACTCTGTCTGAACACCATAGCTGTTGCCCATAAACACAATGCCCTGTTTTCCCAGCTGTGAGAGCTGAGACATCACTGTCCGTGTCTCGTCAATGTGCTTGGAATAAACTGTCAGAGTTTGCGTTGCAGTGTAGCGAAATTCAGCCCGATTGCCGCCGCTATACTGTTGAGCGGATTTGTCAGTAATCGATGGAAGATCCATGGAGATCTCATCGGATTTGATACCGTTGGTCTCCAGAAAAGTTCTAATATTGTCTGACTGTTGATCAATGGTTTTATACAATTCGCCCAAATTGTTGCTGGCGACATTAAACTGTATTGGCCAGATAACGATATCGGCAGAGTACTCCCTCTCGGACAAACCTTTCACGGTGACCGTTCGCTCATACAGCTTGTACTCGATGGCAGCGCTGGCCAAAAGATAACCCAGCACCGACAGCCCGACACACACAAACACCCCCAGAAAGATGCCACTCCAGGGACTTGTGGAACGTGCATTGTGAGGAGTGTCCTGATGATTGTTACTCATACCCTTCTCCTTTACTCATAGGTTTTTTTCGTTGTCCGACAGGCAAAACACCTGGCGATGATATTATCGTTCCCGATGCACTCGCTTGGGGAGGTAGATTTCAAATTCAACACCGGACAAATCACTGCGGTTGCGGGCAATAACGTGTCCTTCATGAAACTCCACGATCAACCGAACAATGTGCAACCCAAGCCCCAAATGGGTGGTGTCCTGACTGTGCTCCGGAGGCCGCAGAGAAACCAGCGAGTCGAATAACTGCCCCTGCATACGCTCTGGCAACAGTGGTCCATCATTGCCAATGGACAGCACCCAGTCACGATCGGTCGCCGTCAATTGCAACACAATGCGACCGTCAACCGGACAGAAATCAATGGCGTTTTCCACCAGCTTATCCATCATCTGCACCAGCAAATCCGGTGAACCGTAGAGAGTGGCATTTTCCGCAGCGGGCTCAACACTGACACTGACGGATTTGTCTGGCGTCATATCGTTATAGGCAACCCCAAGACTGGTTACCAGCGAGGACAGTGAGAAATTTTCAAAGTCTGCGTGGCGGATGCTCTCTTCCACCCGGTTAGCCGAACTCATGGCGTTCAGTATATTGGATAAACGAGCGCTGCCGTCCTGCGCACGTTGTGAAAATCGACGGGCGGGCTCGGATAAGGCTTCGTGCTCCAGATTGTCCAGCGAAGAGCGCACCACCGCCAAGGGCGTACGCAACTCATGGGACAGCTTGCCTGACAGAGTTCTCAGATACTCGGTGTATTCGCGCAAACGGCTCAACAGGTCACCGTAACTGCGGGTCAGATCGCCTACCTCGTCTGCGGCGCGCGATTGTGGAAAGCTGTCCCGAATCCGACCACTGTCATCAATGGCGCTCTCCGCTGCGCGGCTTAATCGACGGATTCGAAACGATAACCAACTGGCGTAGGACAACAGCCCCAATCCAGTGATCGCAGTGGCCAGCAAGGTATAGAAAAACAGTCTGTTAAACGCCGAGTTGGTCAGGGCCAGCATCTTGTCGCTGCTTTGCTCAGCAACCACCACCGCTTCAATCTGCCCGCCAGGGGCGACTATCGGCACCGCCGCCCGTCCCACACGCTGTGAACCCCACTGATACCATCCCTGAGCGTTCACACCCTGCTGTGCGCGAATAATTTCGGCGGAAGAGAAATGTCCCGTAGCGCGATAACTCCCCATCGGCGGAAGGTATTCCCCCCCCAGTGCGACACGATACAACCAGCGAATCAGGCCGTGCTGCTCATCCTCGCGATCCGAATTCTGTTCCGGGGCAGACGGATCGTAGGAGACCTCTGGCTGTAACGAACCGGCATCGGCCAGCAACCACTGATTGGCACTCACCACCCGCAACCGCAGATCATCGCGGGTAAAGACAGATACCGCACGGGTCAGAGCCGAACTCTGACCACTCCAGTAGGGAGGCTCTGAATCGGCTTCGATATTGCCTATCCACTGGGGCTGTAGAGGCGTCGAGCGCGCGTTCACCAACGCCACCCCGAGCTGCTCGCCAATCAGACTGACGGGCAGCTGAACTTCCATCTGAAAGCCCTGAGCATGCTCCTGCCATTGCCCCACAATGCGGTGCTCCTGACGGATACGTTGATGATTGTCCCGATAGAAAGTCAGAGTATCGCCCGGGGCACCACTGCGAATGACGTAGTCGCGACGCTCACCGTTAGGCAACCGGGTTCGCAAACGCAGATGATCACCACTCGCCAGCTGACCAATGCTGGGGTTGTGATACTGGATATGGGCGTCCTGAACATTGGCAAATAACAACAGGGCATTGCCTTTGCGGGCCAGACGTAAAGACACATTCACCGGGGATTCGGCAGGAGTCGCTGTCGGCAAGGTTTCGCCAACCTCTGCTTCAGCCGAAAAATATCGCGGCGTGATCGCCAGAGCTCGCCAGTCATCGTCATAGCCGTCGAGCTGCATCGGTGCCGTAATCCGATGGACATACAGCTGTTCATCCGGATCTTCCCACCAGCGCTCGCCACTGACACTTGCCAACAACTCAGGTTCACTGGCGATACGATTGGCGACCGCCTGAGCCGTCGCGCTCAACGCCACCACCTGCCCCTGTCGCAGGGCACTTTCCATTTCCTGAATATACTGGCAGCCTGCCCAGGGCAGACTCAGGGTCAGCAGACTGACCAGCACCAGCTGGCGGCGTAATCGCATATCAACGCTTACCCATGTGTCAGTCAGCCCTCAGCCACGTTCGTCATCAATCACCGTCCGTCATTAACCACCGATAGCCCATGCCATAAGCGGTTTCAATGGCAGCAAACTCCGGTGCAACACGCTGGAACTTCTTGCGGATACGCTTCACATGGGAAGTAATGGTGTTATCGTCGAGCACGACATTGGCGGCATCCATCAGCTGCTGACGATTTTTTACGTGTCCTGGATGTCTCGCGAGACAGTGTACGACCCAGAGTTCAGTCACGGTCAAATCCACTCGCTGCCCCTGCCAGTGCGCCGACATCCGATCCATATTGAGCAATAAAGGTCCTCGCTCCAGAACGTCTTCCTGGGCCTGTGCAACGGGCTGCCGCAAGGCATCCACCCGCCGGAACAGGGCGACAATCCGCGCCAACATGTGCGGCTGACTGATGTCTTTGGTCAGATAATCATCCGCACCGAGGCGCAGGCCCGATACCACATCGAATTCGCTGTCACGGGCGGTCAGAAAAATAATCGGCAGCTCGGGCGCCATGGCTCGCAATTCGCGGCACAGATCAAAACCGCCTTCGATTTCTTCACCCAAACCGACATCGATGATAGCCAGATCCGGCAAAGCCTGTCGGAAGGCTTCCAAAGCAGGCAGTCGTTCGGCATACAGAGCCACTTCATAGCCCTGACGGGTGAGGGCATCGCGATAATTTTCCGCGATGGCGAGCTCGTCTTCAACGATGGCAATTTTGCGAGCCATAGGTCAGTTTCCAATCCAGACGTATTCAGAAGCGTCATTGTACCGAAAATTCGGCGACTCGCACCGGGATGCCACAATTGATCACATTTGTTCATCACCGCGCCCTATTGTCGAGGCTCAGCGCCATATTGACGGCGTTTAATGAGTGCCGAAGACCGAGCAAACAACGACTTACTAACGGAGACTAATATGTGCTTTGGCCAGCCCCGCATCCCCAGACATCGCATTTTGAAAGAGCAGTACAACTATTCATTGAGTGGGCGCAAAAGCACTCCACGCTGGGCCATCATGGTACGGAGTCTGATCATCGTGTTGATAATTTTGGCAGGTCTGGTGTTTTTCGCCGAGTACAGCAGGGATGCCTCCCTGCAGCAAACAGCCACTCCAGAGACGCATAAAACGGCAAGAAACCTACAGCCGCAAAGAGCGTAAAGCCGTAGACGTAGCCGAATAGTAAGGAATAATCAGGCCGCAATCACGTATTTGAGGGTTTCCACCACCTGCGCTGGAGTTTTAGCCCACGCCATAGCCTGTGCGTCCACTTCCTTCAACGGGTGAATGATGCTCTCGTCGTGCAGAGTAATGTAAGGCTTGCCCAGTGCAGCGCAATAGCCGGCATCGAAGGCGGCGTTCCACTGTTTGTACTTATCGCCAAAACGCACAACCACCAGGTCGGCTTTTTCGATCAGGGTTTTGGTGCGAATTAAATTAACTTTGGATGACTGGTGATCGCGCCAGAAGCTGTTGTCATTATCCATCAAATGATCACCGGCGGCATCGCTGGCTTCATGATGGGTCACCGCAGAGGTAAACACCACATCCAACCCGGCCTCTTTAATACCCTGTTCAATCTGTTCGCGCCAATCGGTGTGAATTTCACCGGAAAGATACACAGTCCAGCTCATAAGGACTCCTTCGTTTATTCGTGACTTGTTTGATATCGGATCAGTTATGGGGAATAACCGCCATCGTCAGGCGAGACACACAGGTCAGCTTGCCCGCCTCGTTTTCAATTTTGATCTCCCATATCTGGGAGGTGCGACCAGCATGCAATAAACGCCCGGTGCCGGTAACGACACCTTCCCGAACACCACGGATATGGTTGGCGTTAACCTCTTGTCCGACGCAATAATACTTGCTGCGATCAATCACCATGTTGGCGCCGACACTACCCAGAGATTCGGCCAGCACCACATTGGCGCCGCCGTGAATCAGTCCCATGGGCTGAAAGGTTTCTGGGCGGGCCGGCAAGGTCGCGCGAATATAATCCGGCCCCACCTCGGTGAACTTAATGCCTAAGGGCCCGTGAATGGTTTTATCATTCAGACTATTCAAATCTTCCACGGTGGGAGTTACAAACCAAATGCTTTCACTCATGCTTTAAGTCTCGACACTACTGTTTCAGGTTTTTGTCAGCGACGAACGGGTTGGTTTGACGCTCATGGCCAAAAGTCGACATGGGGCCGTGTCCGGGAATAAATTGTACGCCATCTCCGAGAGGCCACAGCTGAGTGCGAATAGACTCGATCAGCGTATCGTAATCGCCCCGAGGGAAATCCGTACGGCCAATCGATCCCTGAAACAGCACATCCCCCACAATCGCCAGCTGACTGGGACGGTGGAATAAAATGACATGCCCCGGGGTGTGTCCGGGGCAGAAGCGAACTTCTATCGTCTCATTGCCCACGCGAATTTCATCTCCGCCCTCCAGCCAGCGATTTGGCTCAAACACCTCCGCAGGCGGGAACCCCATCATCTGCGACTGCTCAGGGAGCATATCAATCCAGAATTTATCCTCTTTGTGGGGCCCTTCAATCGGCAGGCTCAGCTTCTTAGCCAGAGTCGCCACACCGCCCACATGATCCAGATGGGCATGAGTCACCAGGATTTTTTCCAGTTCCAGGCCATGTTGAGCCACAGCCTGCTCGATGCGATCCAGATCGCCGCCGGGATCAACAACAGCGGCCTTTTTGGTTTCCTCACACCACATCAGGGTGCAATTTTGCTGATAGGGGGTAACAGGAATCACCTGAAACTTCATACGTGCCTCTTTTCATCTTTGACTTATCAGAATGCTTTCGCAGGCTCTGCCAGGCTGTCGACCGAGAGCCTTTGACCTTGGCACAGACCAAATCACAGACGCCAGAATACCACAGTCAACATATCCACCCCCATGGCAACAACCGCCAGTTAGTGGGCTATTACTGCCTTAATTCCCGTGGTTAAGAGAGGCAGATCCAGAATTGAAGGATGCAAAACAACATTTAAAGCATAAAGAATCATCTTTGAGGGACCAAAAGCCTGATTCCCGCCACCATGTGATTAACTCCCTACCATGTAAAGCACCAGCTGCAACACCGCCAGCAACATAACCAGCGGTAAAATCCAGCGGCTGATTTTACTGACCTCCTCGTCAGATTGTTTCTTGCCGAAACGATCCACCAAAGGAATGATGATAATCAGAGCCAGAAACAGGATTCCAAGTATTTTTAATAGCACCATAATTGATCTGTCCGATGGTTGGCTGGATTCATTACAATCCCAGTTTACGCAAACCTGACCAAGATAAAAGGGATGAGAACCATGCCCCGTTTCGATTGGCATCCTGGGAAGGGGTACTTCCTATCCGCATAAAAGGCGCGTAGACTCTGGTTAACCGTTATAAGCTAGCGGTCTGAATTCAGAGCGAGAGAGTCATATCTCGAGTGTCATATAAATCCGGGCGCTATCCACCGTATTTAGCTGGGCAGTAAGCTGGTAAGTAATACGCCAGGCAGCGCCGGGTCATGACGAATATCTGATCACCACTATAATTAAAACAAAATCACTTACGCTTAACATTCAAGAAAAAGGAAAAATCTATGAACATGTTGAAGACTACCCTTTCCGTTATGGTTCTGAGCGGTGTACTGGCAGCTTGCAGCGACGAAAAAGCACCGGCTGAGGACACCATGGAGCACGCAAAAGAAAGCGCCCATGAAATGATGGACAACGCATCTGATAAAGCTTCTGAAATGGCTGACGATGCCGAAGCCGCCATGGACGACGCTATGGATTCTGCCGAAGACATGGCCGATGACGCAGGTGATGCCATCGACGACGCTATGGATTCTTCTGAAGACATGGCCGATGATGCAGGTGATAAAATGGACGAAATGGCTGACGATGCCGAAGACTCCATGGAAGACGCTGCCGATGAAGTTGAAGATGCGACTGAAGACGCTGGCGATGCCATGGAAGACACCATGGAAGAAGCCGAAGAAGAAATGCAGTAATAAAACGGGTGACTGTTTAGTCTCAAATGAGAGACTGGGCAGTATCTTACCCAGCATTTTTTCGCCAACAAACCAGCCTTTTAATCACTTAAGAGGCTGGTTTGTTTCTTTCAGGCTGAGCCCGTTCAAAGGCAGCCAACTCATTACACGCCTGATAAATTGACATAATCCTTGGATACGCCTCCATATCCACGCCAAACCTCAAAGCATTAAAGACCTGCGGAATTAAATACACATCCGCCAGCGTCACCCAATCCCCAAAGCAGTAAACGCCCCGCTCAGTTTTCAACTGTAATTCCAGCGCACGAAATCCCTCACTCATCCAGTGATGCAACCAGGCCGTTTTGCCCTCCTCTCCGGCATTTAAGTTGTCCTTTACATAATTCAGAATCCGTAAATTGCATATCGGATGAATATCGCAGGCCACCTGGAAACACCAACTGCGCACTTTGGCTTTATCCAGAGCGTTTTGCGGCAGTAACGGAGGCTCGGGATACGACTCTTCTAACCATTCCAGAATCGCCGGTGACTGGGTCAAAATGTTGTCGTCATCCGTCTTTAGGCTGGGCACCAGGCCCTGCGGATTAATGAGCCGATAGACTTCCGACTGCTGCTCGTTTTGCAGTAAATTGATGGCCACCTGCTCATAAGTAAGCCGTTTTAGGTTTAACGCAATCCGCACCCGATAGGCGGCGGAAGAACGATAGTAGCCATACAACTCCATTGCTTACCTCTGCTTTACTTCAGAACTCACGATTAACTTAGGGTCTGTTAACACTAGTGAATCGACCCGTTGTGCTTATTAAACGAGCCGGCGGGTAACACGGTACTGACTACCTCGCCAAAACCCAATCGCCGGAACCCTTCACGTTCGCAGTAACCGCGCATAATGACACTGTCCCCATCTTCAAGAAAACGCCTCTGCTCACCATTCGCCAACTCAACCGGTACTTTTCCACCTTGTGTCAGCTCCAGTAACGAACCCGCTTCTTGCGGTTCCGGCCCTGACTGCGTACCGCTGCCCAGTAGGTCTCCCGGCTGCAAATTACAACCGTTCACCGTGTGATGGGTGATCATCTGTGCAACCGTCCAATAGGAGTGCTTAAAGTTGGAAGACGATACCTGATTATCCCGATCACTCCCTGCGGTTCTCACAAAGCAGTTCAGCGTGACATCAAACGAGCCTGTGACCGAATTAGCTTCCGACGCGAGATACGGCAGAGGCTGGGGATCGCCTTCCGGTCGGGAAAACTCGGCGCGAAATGGCAACAGGGCTTCACTGGTAATAATCCAGGGGGAAACCGTCGAGGCAAAACTCTTTGCCAGAAACGGTCCCAGTGGCTGGTACTCCCAGGCCTGAATATCCCGCGCCGACCAGTCGTTTAACAGCGACAGACCAAAGATATAGTCTTCGGCCTCTTCCATACTGATCGACTGCCCCAACTCATTCCCCACGCCCACATAGACCCCCACTTCCACTTCATAATCCAGTCGCTCGCAGGGGCCAAAGCCCGGTGCATCCGAATCCGGTGATTTGATCTGCCCCATCGGCCGGGGAAACATCTGCCCCGACACTCCAATACTGGATGCCCGACCGTGATAACCCACCGGCACCCATTTGTAATTGGGCAGTAGCGGATTATCGGGACGAAACAAGGCCCCTACCGCCTCGGCATGATAGACAGACGCATAGAAATCGGTGAAGTCGTGAATCAGGCAGGGAACTTTAAATTCAACGTCTGCCTGCGCAACAAGACAGGACTCCAACACCGGCTCTTCCGCTGCACCATTGCGCAATGAACGGGAGAGCGCCAGACGCAAAGCCGACCAGGCGTCTTTACCCATGGCCATAAACTCATTCAGCTCCTCATGAGTGCAGGCGTTCAGCGCATCCTGAGCAAGACCTTTAAACAAACCAATACTCGCCACAGCGGCCAAGTCCAACACCTGATCGCCAATCGCGACACCGCCGCGAAAGTATTCATCGCTGTCCGCCATTCTAAAAACTGCAAACGGCAGGTTCTGAATGGGAAAATCACTATCAGCCTGATTGGCTGATGCCACCCAACTGGTCAATGACGGATCGTGGGTTTCGTTCAGCATTGTTCATTCTCCCTTGCAGGCTTAAATAAAAGTGGTCATCCACACATAGCTCATTAAGACCAGGTAATCCGTGATGACTTATTTATCTCTGGACGTTTTGTCAGACGGAGCTTGAAACTGTTTTTTCAGGCCCGACCAACACGCCTCGTAATCTGATTGCCGCTCAGCGCAGCTCAAGGCAAACTCCGTGGGAGCCAGAACGTAACGGGACTCAAACATAAACGCCAGGCTGTTATCCTGGCGCCGGGGCTCGAGATCCTCTCTGGACGCTTTATTAAAAACGTCAGCCTCAGGGCCGTGCGCCGACATGCCATTGTGCAAACTCAGTCCGCCCGGCTCAAAACCGGTGGTTTTTGCGTCGTAGACTCCGTAAATCAACCCCATACACTCGCTCATCACATTGCGATGAAACCACGGAGGACGAAAAGTATCTTCCGCCACCGTCCAGCGCGGCGGAAAAATCACAAAGTCCACATTAGCTGTACCGGGAATATCTGACAGAGAGGTTAACACCGTAAAAATAGAGGGATCGGGGTGGTCGTAACTGACGCTGCCCATGACATTAAAACGACCCAGGTCGTATTTATAAGGGGCCGAGTTACCGACCCAGGCCACCACATCCAGCGGAGAGTGATCCAAATTTGCTTCATACAAATGGCCGGCAAACTTGGTAATCAGTGTGAGCGGCTCTTCTCTGTCTTCGTACCAGGCCACCGGATACAGAAAGTCGCGCTCGTTGGCAAAACCGTTGGCTCCCACCGGCCCTCGTTCCGGCAATTGCAGAGGTTCACCGTAGTTTTCACAGATATAGCCGCGGGCGAGCTTGTCCGGCAAGGCTACTGTGAACTTAACCCCTTTGGGAATCACCAGAATGTCCCCCGGCACCGCATGCAGGATGCCCATTTCGGTCTTGACCCATAATGCGCCCTGCTGCGGAACAATCAGCAATTCGCCATCGGCGTTGCAAAAGTAGCGCGCCTCCATATCCCGGTTAGCGCAGTACACATGCACGCCCATGCCTCTTTGCGTATGGACATCGCCATTGGTGGCCATCGTGACCCAGCCATCGATAAAATCCTGCTGCGATTGTGGAATCGGCAACGCGTTCCAGCGAAACACATCCGCTGGTATGCACTGTCTGCTATCCGGCGCGGTTCGGATTTTTCTTCGATCAATTAACTGATGGCGCCCCTGCACAACCGAAGGGCGAATACGATACAACCAGGTACGACGATTTTTATGCCGCGGCATGGTGAACGCGGTACTGCTGAACTGCTCTGCGTAGAGGCCATAAGCCACTTTCTGAGGGCTAAAACGCCCCACAGGCAACGCACCCTGCAGCGCTTCGCTCTCGTGTTCGTTACCAAACCCGGACAAATAACGCAGTGACTGAGGATGTGCCATTGCGACAGTACCTCCTGATAGCGCCACACTTACAACGGCAAGCTGAGACTGATGTCGAACTTAAGCCAGAACATACACCGAAGACGTGTGCAACGCATAAGCGTTTATAGCAGTATAGAAGTCAACTCCGGTACTCACAAACTCCGGCACTCAGCCCCATTCAAACAGCACCCATAACCTGCAGATACAAAAATGGCTCTCCGCTTTTGACGTGAGAGCCATCTCCAAATCCACTGACATTCAGTGCGTGTGAGCCAGGAAAAGCCCTCACTCCTCCACGTGCAGCTCCCGCTTCCAGTTAAGCTTCTTCTCGATGGAGGAAATAATCATCCCGGCAATGTCTTTGCCTGTGGCCGACTCGATACCTTCCAAGCCCGGTGAAGAGTTCACTTCCAGCAACAACGGTCCTGCAGAAGAGCGGATGATATCCACACCGGCCACTTGCAGTCCCAGAATCTTCGCCGCCTTGATCGCCAGAGCACGTTCTTCAGCGGTAATTTTGACCACCGCAGCTGAGCCACCCTGATGCAGATTTGCCCGAAACTCGCCGGGAGCCGCCTTGCGCTCGATAGACGCCACCACCTTGCCACCAATGACGAAACAGCGCAGATCCTTACCATCGGCTTCTTTAATAAATTTCTGCACCAGCAAATTGGCCTGCAGGGTTTTAAAAGCGTTGATCACGCTCTCTGCCGCTTTGCGCGTTTCTGCCAGCACCACACCGCGTCCCTGGGTGCCTTCCAGGAGTTTCACGATCAGAGGCGCACCGCCGACCATATCAATCAGTTCATTGGTGTCCATCGGCGAATTGGCAAAACCGGTGGTGGGAATATTGATACCGCTTTTCAACATCAACTGCAGCGAGAACAACTTATCCCGAGATTGGGTAATGGCTGCAGAACTGTTGGTGGTATACACCCCCATACTCTCAAACTGGCGCGCCAGGGCCGTGCCGTAAAAGGTCACCCGGGGCTTGATTCGAGTGATCACCGCATCCAAATCGTTGAGCAATGCGCCACCACGATAATGCGCTTCTGGCTCCACAGCATCCAGTTTCATATAGCACTGGGTAATGTTCAGGAACTCCATGTCGTGGCCGCGCTCTTCGCCGGCTTCCAGCAGGCGCTGGTTGCTGTAGAGCATTTCGTTGCTGGCCAGCAGAGCGATCTTCAGACCGCTTTTTTTCGATTGACGGGTTCCGTAAAACGTATTGATCTCGGCATCTGTGACCTCCCCCTGAGTGCACACCTCAGACGGATCGACAATCAGCCGATCCATCATGGCTTCACGCCCCAGCAACATCCTGAAGCCCATGGAGTCACGATTGGACAGCGTCAACTCTACATCCCAGATCTGATCCCCCATTTTCATCGGCGCTGAAACCACATAGCGCGTTTCAGCATCACCACTGGAGCTTTTCACCGTGCGGCGGTCAATCACCGGACGCTCACAGCGAATCACAATATGGCGATTGCTCTGAATCGGGTGCACCTCAAAACTCACCCAGAGCACGCCACTGCGGCGGAATGTCTGAATATTAAAAGCGTGGATGGAAGAGGTTTTCGCGCCGGAATCCACCCGCGCCTTGATGGCAGGAATACCCAGCTCCGGAAACGAACACCACTCTTCGCTGCCAATAATTCGTTTTGCAGTTGATCCTGCCAATGTGTTCTCCTTAAAAACAGGCTGGATTGCGTCTGGCGCTAATCCTCAGCATTTACGTCGGTAACCGGGATTTCTACCCGGGGCTTGGGGTTTTTGATCACTGCTTTTTGCAGGATCAAATTATTAGGGTAGGTGATTAACTCACCATCGCGACGAATCAACACATGAAACAGTGAAATTTCCTGAATACAGCCGGAAATATCATCGTCCTTATCCACAACTCGCACCTGATCGCCCACTCGGTAAGGGAAAAAGAAAAAGATAATCAGGCTGGCAGTCATATTGCTAATAATGGACCACTGGGCAAACAGAGCCACACCGATAACCGCAAATACGGACGAGAGAAAAACAGACAGCTGGGAGTACTGAATACCCAGCAACAGAAACAGGATAATCACAAAGAAGGTCGTCAGCCCCATCTTCGCCGTTTTGCGAATGTATTCAATACGATAGAGATTGACCGACTTGCTGCGACCAAAATTGCCAATGGCGCGTGATACAAAATTCAGACTGACCAGATAAGCCACCAGCAACGCCGCGACGATCAAATACTTCATTAACCCTCTGCTCCCTTTTGGTTCCTGCTAATTTTTCCGCCAACTATTTCAGGCAAATGTTTTTGTGACACTTAAGTCATACAGGGCGGAGTATACGACCACCCTCTACCTGGCGCGACAATTTTGCAAGGTTTCGACCGTAAAAGCCCAGGTCCAAAAACAGCACACCCACCAAAACAAAACCGTGAAGCCAAAAGACGGGAAAAAAGAGGAGCAAAAAAAGAGGGAGCCGAAGCTCCCTGCACAGAAAGGCTGACATCACTGTCAACTCAACCCAAACTTAAAATCGACTAAAACTCGAAGGCGACTAAAACTCCATTTCCGGCACAACCTCTGGCACGACCAGTTCGCCAGCGGTCAATTTGACGATCTCATCCACTGACACGCCCGGCGCACGCTCTTTCAGCCAGAACTTGCCGTCGGCAATTTCCACATAGGCCAGATCCGTCACCACCTTGTTAATACAGCCAGCACCGGTCAGCGGCAGCGTGCACTGCGGCAACAACTTGGACTCACCGTTTTTGGAGGCGTGGGTCATGGTGACAATGATGTTGTCGGCTCCCGCCACCAAATCCATCGCGCCGCCCATGCCTTTGATGAGCTTGCCCGGAATCATGTACGAGGCGATATTGCCCATCACATCCACTTCAAAGGCGCCCAGTACGGTCAGGTCCACATGGCCACCGCGGATCATGGCGAAGGATTCTGCCGAGGAAAAGATTGAGGATCCCGGAATGGTGGTCACCGTTTGCTTACCGGCGTTAATCATATCCGCATCCACTTCGGCCTCGGTCGGGAAAGGCCCCATGCCCAGCAGACCGTTCTCCGACTGCAGCATCACATCCATGCCCTTGGGCACATAGTTTGCCACCAGAGTGGGAATACCAATGCCCAGATTGACGTAGAAACCATCCTGAAGTTCGCGGGCCACTCGCATGGCCAGTTGTTCACGAGATAATGACATAATCGACTCTCCTTAAGCTTCGCGAACAGTACGCTGTTCAATGCGTTTTTCGAAGGTGCCCTTAATCAGGCGATCCACGTAGATACCCGGCGTATGGATCTGGGTGGGATCCAGCTCGCCCGGTTCGACAATCTCTTCCACTTCCACCACGGTGATTTTGCCCGCGGTTGCGGCCATCGGATTGAAGTTCTGCGCCGTGTGGCGATACATCAGGTTGCCGTAGCGATCGGCCTTCCAGGCTTTGACAATGGCAAAGTCACCGGTGACAGATTCTTCGAGAATGTAGTTGCGACCGTTAAATTCTTTCACTTCCTTGCCTTCGCCCACCGGGGTACCGTAACCGGTGGCCGTGTAGAACGCAGGAATACCCGCACCGCCGGCGCGCATCTTCTCAGCCAGAGTCCCCTGAGGCGTCAATTCCACCTCCAGCTCACCGGCCAGCAACTGATCCATAAACAATTTGTTTTCGCCGACGTAGGACGAAACCATCTTCTTGACCTGTCGATCTTCCAGCAGCACACCCAGTCCAAAACCATCCACACCGCAGTTATTGGAGACGATGGTCAGACCGTGAACACCTCTGCGCTTGATCTCGCCAATCAGATTTTCCGGGATACCACAGAGGCCAAAGCCCCCGGCGATGATGGTCATGTCGTCTTGCAGACCTTCCATCGCTTCTTCGTAACTGTTTACCACCTTGTCAAAACCCGACATGGTTGAACTCCTCCAGTTGATACGGCTCACCCTGGCGGTGAACTCGTTAAATCTCTTTTATCGTGTGCTGTGAGTATGGCAACTCGCGATCACTTTCGCTGGTAAGCGGATAGTCACGGAAAGCCACGGAAAAGCACCGTCTTGCCTAGATTGGAAGATCGCCTTATATTTATCAAATGAAAAAATACAAAGAATTGATATAATTTTTAAAATAATATCCTGAAATAACGGAGTAAGAACCCTGTGAGCAATGCCACCCTCAAACAAATCCGCGCCTTTGTCGCCGTGGCCCGCTCCAACAGCTTCGCCGAGGCCGCCGCCCAAATTCACCTCTCGCAACCGGCGCTCAGTATCGCCATCAAGACTCTGGAAGAGTCCGTGGGCGGGCAATTGCTGACCCGCACCACCCGCACCTTTGCCCTTACCCCCGAAGGTGAAGACTTCCTCCCCACCGCCAAGCGTCTGCTCGGAGACTGGGACGACGCTCTCGAAGATCTGGAAAACCGCTTCGCCCTTCGCACGGGACGCATCACCCTGGCTGCCATGCCTTCCTTTGCGGCGAATTTACTGCCCACAGGCCTCGCCACCTTCAAACAACAGCACCCCCATATTCGCGTGGCACTGCACGATGTGATCGCCGAAGAGGTGGTTCGCATGGTGCGTACCGGACGCGCCGAACTGGGGATCAGCTTTGACCCTGAGGCTCAGGACGACCTGATCTTTACCCCACTGTTTGAAGATCGCTTTGTGGCCGTACTGTCGCCCGGGCATCCCCTCTCTCCAGCAACCGGTGTCGACATCGGCGATCTGGCTCATGAAGACCTGATTACCCTGCAATCCCCCTCGCAAGTGCGACAGCTTATTGGTGAATTGATGTCAGAGTTGCAGCTGCCCTTCGCGCCTGCGTACGAGGCGCACCAGCTGATTACCGTTGGAAGAATGGTTGCCAGTGGTCTGGGAGTCAGTATCGTACCGGCACTGTGTGAACAGCAAATGCAGGAAGTCGGTGCCTGCTGCCGCCCGCTTCGCGGTGCTGGTCTGATGCGTCAGGTAGGTATTTTGACCCGCCGTCGCTACCCCCTATCCGCCGCCTCTCAGGCAATGATGGAGGTTTTGCAGAATGCTTTTTCGAATCCGCCTGCGGGCGAGACTGACGACTGACACCACCCCGAATCACGGTCAACTAAGGTATAGTGACGGATTCAGACGACCAAACAGCCACCTGACGACTCCGAGAAAAGTCCAGAGAACGAGAAACATCACCACATGACCATTTACGATTTGATGACTGCCTTCGCGGTAGGTCTGGTTTGCCTGCTGATCTGGCAAAACGCCGGGTTTCGCGACCGAGCCATCGCCCTGGCCAAGCAACACTGCGAACACATGGACGTTCAGCTGCTGGACGATACCGTCTCTCTGCTGAGTCTACGTCCGAAACGAGACAAGCGCGGCAACTTTTCCATTGCCCGTCGCTACGAATTTGAATTCACCGCCACCGGCGATTACCGCTACCGCGGCGAGATGACAATGATGGGGAAACGTCTTTATGACGTGGAACTGGAACCGCACAGAATCCACTGACTCCTGCTATCAACTTTGTCAGCTTACAAAAAAGCCCCTGAACGGCAACGCTCAGGGGCTTTTGCTGTTAAGGGCTGTGCCGCGGTTAAGCAGCTTTGTCCTCCGACTTATCGAAATGCACATCCATTTGCGGGAATGGGATCTCAATACCCTGCTCGTCAAATTTCAGTTTCACCTGCTCGGTAAACTCAAAGAACACATCCCAGTAATCGGCGCTGTTCACCCAGGAACGGAAGACAAAATTGACGGAAGAATCGGCCAACTCTTTCACCGCAATCTGCACCGCAGGGTCTTTTAACACACGGCTGTCGTTATCCGCGATTTCCTGCATGATTTGCTTGGCCAACTTAATGTCGGATCCGTAGCTAATGCCCACAAGAAGATCCACACGACGAGTCGACATGGTGGAGTAGTTGGTAATATTGTTGGACATCACCTGATTGTTGGCAATGATGACCACCTTGTTGTCCGGCGTCGTCAGGATCGTGGTAAAAATGGAAATTTCCTTCACCACGCCCGCAGCACCCCCGGCTTCGACGTAGTCACCTACTTTAATAGGGCGGAACAAGATCAACAGCACCCCGGCAGCGAAGTTCGCCAGAGATCCCTGCAGCGCAAAACCAATGGCCAGACCCGCCGCACCGACAATGGCGACAAAGGAAGCGGTTTGCACCCCTAACTGTCCCAGAGCGGCAATAATCACTACCGCGAACAAAGCGTAATACACAATGTTCCGAGTAAAGTGCGCAACCGTTGGGTCGACATTTTTGGCAGTCATGCCGCGCTCAAACGCCGATGCCAGCATACCGGCAATCCACTTACCAACCACATACACGACGATGGCCATCAACACTTTCAGGCCATAAATCATGATCAGCTCAGGAATGGCTTCCATCAGCTCTTCTACATTAAATTCCATAATTGCTCCTTAAATGGCCTGGCCGATAAACTCGCGAAAAGAATCGAGCCCCAACACCGTAGCCGAGTATTAGATTTCTGCGTTACAAGTAGAAGTAAAAATAGCACATCTGCGCATAAGTCTACGCAGAATTCTGCTATTCGGGTCATTTTGAAAGGTTTTTAGTCTAAGTCAGCTTCACAAACGGCGCTTTTGATGTCGCTCCAGATTGTCCTGACGCTTGCGCTCACTCTTGCGAATCAGGATATAGGTCGCACCGGAAGCTCCGTGCTGCTTCTGCGCAGAGTGGAAAGCCAGCACCTCGGGCAGTTGTGGTAACCAGTGACTCATGCAGCTTTTCAGAACCGCGGGCTGCTTGCGTCCCTCACCTTTTCCGTGGGTGATCAGCGCGCAGCGAATGTCATGCTGCAGACAATCACGAACAAAACGAAACACCGCCTGACGCGCCTCTTCAACACTGTGGCGGTGCAGATCCAGGCGGGCCTCAATGGCGTATTTCCCCAGTCGCAAATTGCGGAACACCCCGTGCTGAACACCGGGGCGCTGAAAACTTAAGATGGCATTAGGGTCTACCGGTTCGACGAATTCCCCGGACAATTCATTCAGAGTTTCCGGTGCCCGTGCCGTCGCGGCTTCGCGGCGAGCCAACACATTGATCCGATCACTGCCGGGAGTCGTCTGCGCGAGGGTCACCCGACTGGTCTGCTTAATCGGTTTGACGTCACCCATGGCATTTTGAAAGGCTTTCAGCTCATCTGTATCCTGATCCGACATTGTCTTTCCCTCCACGGTAACGTCACGTCTTCCACAACCACCGGCATCACCATCGAGTACACGCCTGCGACTCCGGACAACCAATTTGATTGAACATTATATGCCACCCGCCCGGTTTTCATACCCTTGCCTTCGTCGCCTAACCCCTTAGAACGAACATGCAAAACAAGAGCTGCCATTCAAGATCTATTCTGAGAACCAGCGCAATTGAAGGTAAGCATTCACTCAGCTATATTTGCCGTTCATTCATCAGCAGAGCCTTCATGTCTACTACCAAGCAAGATCGTCGCAATATCAGCCCCGAAACACTGGAGCTGCTACGCTCCACCGTGATTGAGCTGTTTTCTCAGGGGTTGTTCCACAAGGTGGGCATTCGCGATATCGCCAAGCAGGCCGGTGTCGGCCCGCAGACGATCTATAAATACTTTGGCAACAAGGACTCGCTGATTTTTGCCTGCATCACACCGGAGCTGGCCGAGCTGGAACACAGCATTCAGGCCGGAGTGGAGAACTCTGCCGGCAATGCGCGGGAAAAGCTGAACATTTTTGTCACCACCTTTGTGAGCTTTTACCTGAGCCATCGAGAGCTGGCTGAAATCGTTTTCCTCACCATTCCCGCGCGGCAGCGCATCACGGACCCGGTGTTCAGTGATCGCTATCTGGTCAAACTGCTTGAAGAGCTTCTGTACGAAGGTCAAAAGCAGGGCTGCATTCGCAAGGACGTTGCAGCATTCGATCTGCACGACGCCTTACAAGGTGCCTTCACCCAGTACATCATCCGCAAATTATTTCAGTCACCCGTGGATGACATCCCCGCCGAGTGCGAACGCCTGAACCGGCTGATCCAGCCGCTCATTACGGGCTGATCACGACCTCGCCGTAGACGTCCTTGAACAGTGCTGGCATGCGTTTGGGACGACCACTGCTGATCTCGATGCACACCAGATCCCAGCGAGCCCGCAGTAGCGTTGCCCCGTCACTGGCTCGCACCAGTTGAAAACGGCGCTCCATGGACAGCTTGTTGTCATTGCCCGTCAGCCAGGTAGCGACTTTCAATTCGTCACCGAGATAAGCCGCTTGCAGGTAATCAAACTCGCTACGGCGAATCGCCATGGCGCGATCCAACTCCTGATAGTCTTTCAGACCAATATTCAGTGCCTGTGAATGCGCCCAGCCAGCATCCTGACACCAGCTCACATAGACGGCGTTGTTCACATGCTGCAAGCCATCGATATCCTGATCTGACACAGCCACATCCAGTAAAAAGGGGGTTGGATAATCCCACTCAATGTTGTCCCAACCCTCACTTCCCGAAACCTGTTGTGAACCCATAAATTTTACCTCTCCTACTGACCGACACGGGCTCTCCTGCCCGGTTCGGTTCTACTTCCATCCAAGACAATCTGCGTAACTCAACCCAGGCCCTAGTATTTAGAAAACTTAGTATTTAGAAAACTTAGGCAGACGCAAATCCCACACCAAGGCCGCCGCTCTTACCGAGAAGGCAATGACTATAGCAATGGCAGTGCTCAAAGCGTTATCACCCAGCGTGTGAAATAACATCAAGTAGCTCAGGG
>NZ_CBFIHX010000058.1:0-23089 GCF_965662505.1 Pseudomaricurvus sp.
TGTATAATCCGAGAGCACTGGCGGGATTCACCGCCTCCAAAACAGCTGTTCGACCGTTTAGATCAACCTTATCCCAAGTGATTATTGTGTCATTCTGAATATTATCGTTGATGTCCCAAACGGCAGTCAGGCGTCCCGAGTAACTTTCTCCGCCGCCGCGCTCATCACCATAAAATGGACCTGGTGCAACGTTTTCCTGATAACCATCTTTATCCGTCACACGACCGGCAAGCCGCATAGCGAAAGACTCACTAACGGGTAGATCAACGCCAAACTCCGTCTCCATTAATCCATAACTTCCCAAACCCGCCATAACATTACCGGAGAATTCATCACCTGGTTTTTGTGGCGTTAGCAGAATCGCACCCCCCGTCGTGTTGCGACCAAATAGCGTACCTTGAGGGCCTTTTAACACCTGTACTGATTGCAAGTCATACATGCCTTGGTTGCTGGCTTTGGCGGGTGAAAGAACGACATCCGCCATATAGATAGCCACGGTTGGATCCTGTCCGAAAATAGCTTCGGTAGGACGAATGCCGCGCAGAGAAAAAACCGGCGCGTTAGGTCTGCCTGACGAGGCACTGACATTCAGCGACGGGTCAAAATATTGTAAATCATCCAGATTATTGATTTTGAACTCTTTCAGCTTCCCGGCATTCAGAGCTGTTACCGCAATAGGTACGGATTGAGCACTCTCTTCTCTGCGTCGTGCAGTTACGACAACCTCTTCGATATGTCGAACGGATGATTGGTTTGACGCTGGCGAAGTATCCATCTGAGCCTGTACGGCTGTTGCTAATGGAGAAAGAGTGAGTGTTAGGACAATTTTTTTTAAGCAAGATTTTGATTGTTTCATAAGTACTCCTGGACCGTTTATCGTTATTATCGGTTTTCTGTAGAAAGGAGAGCGTCTACTGAAATTTCAGACAGACACTTTTTCTCAACTTAATATCGCAGACACAATATTTGTATTTGGATATCAACTTTTAAACAACATGTTGTTCACTGATCTGTCATCGACAAACATGTTTATTTTTTTGATGTTTAGTATAGATAGGATTTTGAACAGCAAAGGGAATTGTATAACAAAAAATAACAAAATAATTTTAATGACATTCAACACAAACGCCGCACATGGTGCGGCGATGAGGGTTACTACTTATTTTACAAGATCAATGTTTATTATTGCTGTCCTTCAGCATACCAGGTTCGAAAACGATCGTAGTTTGGCGTATCCTTGTTTTCATTTCCGCCGTGGTTCACAACAGGATCAATGGGCACGTGGATAACGGTTGGCTTGCCACTGGCAAACGCGGCATTGATAGCAGCACCCAAGTCTTCGCCTTTTTCAACGTACATGCCTTCACAACCATGGCCTTTGGCAATCTCGTCAAAGCGAACATTTTTGCTCCAATGCACACCCGGTTCAGTAGTATTACCATGACCAAAGGTACGCTTGTACACACCCACTTCCAGACCCCAGGCGTTGTCCACAGCCACTACGATAACCATTGGCAGGTTAAAGCGTTGAACAACTTCCAGCTCAGCAATGTGGTACAGGAAAGCAGAATCACTGGTGGTGAAAAGAACAGGACGCTTGCCGCCATCGGCAATAGAAGCACCTACTGCGTAAGGTAGGCCGGTACCCAGGCAACCAAAGTTCTGATTCCAGATCACATCCCGTGGCTTGCTCTGCAAGTATGTCCAGGTGAAGATTACAGTACAGCCGCCATCACGCACATGGATAGCGTCTTCTGGCATGGCTTTAGTGGCTTCGATAACCCATTGGCCTGTGTGCACGCGACCACTTGGGGTACTGAAATCTTGCTCTGCCAAAGCTATCAAACGCTGCTTGTCTTCTTCGATCCAGCGAGCCAATTCTGCATGTTCAGCACGAGGGCTGTCTTTCAAACCAGCAGACAGCTGAGGTACAACCTTTCGTAGATCACCGACCAAAGGCACGTCGATGGGACGATTCTGACCAATGGCTTCTGCATCCAGTTCAACGTAGACCCACTTACGGTCTACTTTGCCTTCTTTCCAGTACATGCCCACACCGTAGTGAACCGGTTCGCCGATTTCAGTACCGATAGCGACGACGACATCGGACATTGTCACGATTTCGTTCGCGACTTCGGAAAACATGTAAGGAAAGGTACGGTCTTCAACACCTTCAATAAAGGCGGTGCCGCCAGAAGTTTGAACAATCGGACAGCCCATTAGCTCAGCCAGCTCGCGAACTTTCTGGCCTGATCGAGTGCACTGTACCGCGTGTCCGACCAGCAGCACTGGGCACTCGGCAGTTTTAATCAGCTCAATAGCTTTGGCCACCATGTCTCCATCAGCGCCGGGCTCAACCAGACGATAGGAGGAGGGGGGGAGGGCAGGTGGCACATCCAGATCTTCAAGGATCACGTTGGAAGGGTACTCGATGTAGACAGGGCCGGGCGTACCCGACTGACACACTCGCAAGGCTTGACGAATGATTTCGTCGGTTTGATTCGCGTACTCGATACTCGCACTCCACTTTACGGAATTCTTAAACAGCGCTTCCTGCTGAATAAACTGAATGCGACCACGGCGGACGCGGCGCTCGGTAATACGAGCACGCTGCCCACCAATATAGATAACAGGAGAATTCTCGACCAAAGAGTTCATCATGGAGCCTGCATTCAGAGCGATACCAGGACCGAGTGTAGAAATACACACAGCAGGCGTGCCGTTCATCCTCGCGTAAGCCTCCGCCATCATGCCGGCGGCTAACTCATGGTGAGGAGTGACCACAGTCCAACCACGTTTTTCCGCTGCAACAAACATGTGGACGAAGTTCGGATCCGGGATACCAAAGATTGCCTTAATGCCTTCGGCTTCAAACAGCTCGAGAATTCGCTCATAAACTTTTACAGACATGATGGTTTTCCTCTTGTAAGCATTCATCATTAGATCTAAGAGAATATTTTTAGTGAATAAGATGAATGTGTATTTATTGGAGTTATATTTATTAATTTAGTGCTTGTCAGTTCTCAACAACACGTCAGTTCTGAGCTGTAAATTACCTGGGAAATACAATTTCCTAAGAACTGACTTTTGCCTGTGAAAAGCCTCGTCTTTGAGGATTATTTTCTCCTTTTCGCAAAAATCATCAAAAAAGCACCTCAAAGGTCATTTCAGGACATCCATAACCAGATTTCAATTCAACACTGTTGATTATTTACAGGAATTATTAGATAGTAAAGCAAACAGTCAGGCTTAACAAAATATCAAAAGCCTGAAGACCAGAGATTAAAATTCGTACACCTGACTCTGTACAGTACTACTATTTGATCCACAACCGATTGGTGGGTTCGTGCTAACTGAGCAACCAAAGGATAACCGTGATGAGCAACCTGATAGACACCCAAGAAATTGAATGGCCAGATAGCTGGCTTACTCTGGATCATGGCATCCGCAGTGGACGCTATACGGATCCGGAATTTGCCAAACTGGAACATGAAAAGCTGTGGCTTAATGTCTGGCAAATGGCCGCTCGTCTGGATGAGATCCCCAAAAGAGGGGATCATACTGTCTATGAAATAGGCAATCAGTCCGTACTTCTGGTGCGTATCGATGAAGATACCGTAAAGGCCTATCACAATTTCTGTCCGCACCGTGGTACCGCTTTGGCTGAGTGCTCTGGGCATTTTGAAAAGAACCGTATCATTTGTCCTTTCCATGGCTGGCGCTGGGACCTGGAGGGACAGAGCCAATATATTCTAGAGCAGGACAACTTCCGTGGTGGCGAGCTGCAGAAAAGTGATGTCGCATTGCGAGAAGTCAATCTCGAAATTTTTGCCGGCTTTATTTTTATTCACTTTGCCAAAGAACCCCAACCTTTTGATGAATACATTGCCCCTGTTCGCGATCTATTGGATGGCCTGGCGGTTAAAGACATGCATCATTATTGGTGGAAAGAGGTTACCGCTCCAGCCAACTGGAAAGTTGCGGTTGAAGCCTTTCTTGAAGGCTACCACGTACCTGCAACGCATCCCCAGTTAGAAAAGCCAGGAGCAGATTTCATCTATGGCGACGATGTCACCGGTGATATAAGTTATGCTCACGACAATCACTTTTACGAAACTTTCGACAACGGCCATGGCCGTTTTTACGGTGGCCCTAACACCCCTATGGCAGGGAAAGCGCAGGGCGCAGTCGATCCTGTAGATGCTATGGCAAACCGCCTCAACATGCTGGTTGAAGGGATGGATGCCATGGTACTAAAGGAAGACGTTGAACTCGTTCGCAGTCTAAAAGGCAAACCCATACCCGAGGGCTCATCGTTAGGGGGGGAATACGTAAAAGCATTGTACTCAACTGCAGCTGAGCAAGGCCGCCCCATGCCTAAACTGGAAAAAGATATTCTGGATATGTGGGGAGGGGAAATCTTTATCTTCCCGAATCTGTTGGTTCTGCCTCAGGCGGGCAATGTCATGATGTATCGAGTCCGGCCGGATGGTTTCAACCCTGACTCTTGCGTCTTTGAAATCTTCTCGACCAAATCTTACCCTGCTGACGTGGAACCACCGCGTGCCGAAGTTCAGCCAATGAATGACGTAACGGATCCGGAACAGTTTCTGCAGATCCCACGTCAGGATTTTGCGAACATTCCAAGAATTCAGAAAGGTTTAAAAACTCAGGGGTGTCGCCAGATCTGGCTAGCCAACTACTATGAGAAGATCATCCTGAACATGCATCAGGAAATGGACAAATACCTCAAACCTTAAATTTCACCATACTCAGTCCACCGGTACAGTGAGTCAGCCGGGCTAGAAGCCCGGCTGACTTCAGACTTTGGAGTAAGTCCATACCGGATTAATGCAAATAATGCTCAACTTCTTTTTCCGCTTCTTCGCGGGACTTCCCATAGCGCTTCTGGATTCTCCCGACCAGCTCTTCACGCTTACCGTCAATTACATCCAAGTCGTCACTAGTGAGCTTACCCCACTGCTGCTGGACCTTACCCTTTAATTCTTTCCAATTGCCTTCAAACTGATCACTGTTCATTTTCGTTCCTCCATAAAGAGATAATCACCCGAGGCATGTCGCTGGAGTAAACAGCTGTATTTATGCCTCTCAATTAACTACTCGCAAACTTAATGCCAAGGCACTCTCTGGCCCTTTAAATTTAATATTAATGCGATTACAGCGACTATTTGTTGAATTGGATGATATCTATCTGTGACAAGTAGATATTACCCGCCACGATCAATGCCATCCTATGCAACAGTTACAAGAGAACCTGTAAAACCTGGAATAAATATGCTGTGAAACGCTTAAGTAAAGCTGTGAAACACTCAAGTAAAACTGTGTAACCATGTATAAAAACATGACACGCCTGAGACTCAGGGAACAAGGCGTATCACGCCTGGGCAACAATCAGAAACAAACTTTTCCTCTCTGCCAATCAGTCTGGCATAGCCTATGCATTATCACTGGACGAGAGAGAAGTTAATCGGCAGCTAGAAAGCTTTGGGATTGAATTGACCGTGCAATAAGGTCTGTACCCCATCAATCATCAGCCGACTCTTTTCAGTCATTTTATTATTGTCAGGAGACCGAATATGAAAGCCGATAATGTTAACTCAATCATTAAAGTATTAAATGGTGGAATTGAGTTTTATGAATCTGCAATCGAGAAAGTAGAAAATCCTGATGTCATTAAAGAGTTTAAATCCATGGCACTGGCACGTAAAAATGCAGTCGTAAAACTACAACCATTTGCAAAACTCAGTGACGGTGAGCGTGAGACAGGTCGCTCTGCCAGTGTTAAAGTTCGTGAAATGTACACTGATATTCTCGGCGTCGTATCAACGGACAAAGACTTCACTTACATCAAACAGCTGGAAGAAGTCGAAGATAAAACACTGGATGAGATTCGTGATGCGATGGAAGAAATTCCTGAACCGTTATACGCCTCTACTCTAGGTGAGGTTTATCAGGAAATGAAAGACTGTCATGACCACATGCGTCATCTTCAGAAGTTAGCCGCATAACATCATTCAGAATGATGACAGAACCACAAAGCAGTGCGGGTCCCCGCACTGCTTTTTTTGATTACTTGGAACATAAATAAACCTAGTTATTACTCTGAACAGTAGCTACGCCCCCAGAAAACGATCCAACGAGCCCAACTGATTCAGGTTCAAAGGTTTGAGCAACGCCTCAGTGAATGGTGACTCTTCGCCCACATCCATGCTCTTCCCTGAAACAGCGATAACTTTAGGCGGACGTGTAAACTGATCCACAATAGCTCTTGCTAAAGATACTCCATCACCATCGGGTAAATTAATATCCGTCAAAACCAGGTCAAATTTTTGCTCTTCTAAAAGATGGTAGGCGCTAGTGACGTCTGCACAGCTGCTGACTTTCCAGCCTAAGCCTTCAAGTAAAATCTGCGTAGCATTTCGAGCGTCGTGATTATCTTCGACTAATAACAGACTTTTTGATTTAGTACTAAGATTGGAAAGATGGCGCTGTATACAGCTGACCAAGTGCTGCTCCAAAACAGGTTTACCTAAATGTTCAGTACAACCGGCAGCCAGGCATTTTTCTTTCTCGCCCAGCATCGTCTGAGCAGTCAAAGCAATAACAGGCTGATCAAAGCCTATGTTTCTCAATCTTCGGGTTGCTTCCAGTCCATCCATGACGGGCATCTGCATATCCATTAGCACTAGGTCAAAATGAGTATTACTCAATCGTGCAGACTGCACTTTTTCCAATGCTTCACGACCATTCTCTGCAAATTCGACACTAGCGCCATGACGCTGGACCATATGCCCAAGCAGGTGGCGGATTTCAGCCAAGTCATCAGCAATTAAAATTCTGGCATCGAGAGAGTTAGTCGCTTCTTTGATATCGGCTTGCTGTTTATTAATATTTAGCGGTTTCCAGCTTACCCCATCAGGCAAGTTAGTGGATATACGAACACTGAAACAGCTACCACGCCCTTCTACGCTGGTGGCAGTGATTTCTCCACCCAGTCGCTCTGTCAATTTTTGGCTAATTGCGAGCCCCAGGCCTGTACCAGGTTCTGTTTTTCGATCAGTATTTTGAATTTGTTCAAAAGGTAAAAATAGACGTGCCAGCTCCTTATTATCCAGCCCAATGCCAGTATCATGAACATGAAAGACTAATGTACATCGATTCACTTCAGACTGGAGTGAATCGCCGTCCCTGACCTCCAACTTAACATCAACACTGCCATCATCCGTAAACTTAATCGCGTTCCCAATGATATTAATCAGTACTTGCTGCAGTCGAGTAGCATCGGTAATAACCGTCTGTGGTAACGCCTCATCCGCTGTGACTGTGAACTCAATACCTTTTTCATGAGCCTTTATCTCCATCAGCCCGACCAAATTAGAAAGAACTTCATCCAGGCTAACGGGCTGCCTTTGGATATCCAGCTTTCCTGCATCAATCTTGGAAAGATCAAGCACGTCATTTAAAAGATTCAGCAAGTAGTTACCGTTTCTTTTAATGATCTGAATATAGTCTTGAGAGGTTTTATTGTCGGACAAATTCGATAATAAATCGGTATACCCGAGAATCGCTGTTAGTGGTGTACGCAACTCATGGCTCAAATGGGCCAAGAATTCACTTTTAGAACGATTTTCGGCCTGTGCCTGAATACGCTTAACTCGCTCTTGCTCCATATCTTTACGAGCAACCGCGTAACGTATGGCTCTGCTAAGTCGAGCTGACGATAACTGGGACTTTACTAAATAATCTACTGCACCCGCCGAGAGGGCGCTCTCATCCAGATCTTGATCATCATGTCCGGTTAGCATAATAATGGGCGCGTGGAAACCGAGCTGCTTGGCTTCCCTCAGCAGCTCAAGACCCGTTAATGCGCCCAATGAATAATCTAACAAACAAACGTCATGACTATCTTTTTGAAAATAGTCTCTTGCCTGTTCTGGAGTCCGAGCCCAATCTAATTGATATGAAAAACCATTCAGGTCATTCAGAAAATCACGGGTAATGATGTAATCGTCTTCGTCATCTTCTACCAGTAGCAGATTGATCATATCTTGGGCCAAAAAAAGTGTAGAAATTTAGTCTGTCGTAAAATTGATCCCGAACGTATAGCTATGCAGCTAGAAAGCATGAAGTTAGAAAGGCATTTCGAAACAATATAGAAAGTCTAGAGAATAGAAAGCCTAAAGGAAAGAAAACCTCAAGAGGGTTTTAAACTGGCTTGTTTACCAGGGAATTCAACACATTCAACCCAGTAACGCCCCAAAGCTTTCATAAGCTCTACCAGACCATCAAAGGTAACTGGCTTAGATAAATACGATGCTGCACCCAGATCATAAGACGTCAACATGTCATCATCAGCTTTTGACGTGGTCAGAATCACAACCGGTATACGACGTAAAATCGGGTGAGCTTTAATAGCAGCCAACGCTTGGCGTCCATCCATTCTTGGCATATTCAAGTCCAATAAAATCAGATCAGGCTGGACTGTGATATCTCGCGAAGCAAACTTACCTTCGCCATTCAGGTATTCGAGCAGCTCAATACCATCATCTACTATCTCCAGGGTGCTTCTTACATGACTTTCAAGGAGAGCATCCCGTGTTAAGAGCTGATCATCTTTGTCATCATCAGCCATCAGGATGTTAATGTATTTAGTAGGGTTTTCCATGATATTCCTCAATCAGGTACATCTTTGTGAATGTCTATTCCTGTCGAGTTAGCTGGCCAGAGGTTTCGACTCCCACCATCTGCATACCACGATCGGCCTGAGACAGCTCGATAGTATCCTCCAGTTTGAGAGGCAATTCCACAATAAATGTGGCGCCAGCCCCTGATTGACTGCTAGCCATAATTGATCCGCCATGTCTTTCTGCAATCCTGCGACATATGGCCAATCCAATACCAGTTCCCTCATATTCGTCACGATGATGTAAACGCTGAAAGGCACTGAATATTTTGTTCAAAAATTGTTCATCAAATCCAATACCATTATCCTGAATTGTGATTCTGACGAAAGGTTGATCAGTATCCCGATCTTGATCCTGAAGCAATAAAGCACTGGATTGTTCTGATGTTTCTGATTGAGGTATTTCTTCTGCCTTGATATGAATTATAGGCTTGACGCCTGGAGCCACAAATTTGATGGCATTTCCGATAAGGTTTAGAAACAGTTGACACATCTGGGTTGGATCTGCGGTTATTGTCGGAAGTTGATCGCAGATAATTTCAGCGCCAGTTTCTTCAATTTTGAACTGGAGATCATCCAGTGTTATCGACACTGCTTCGTTCAAATCTACAGATTCAAAGGGCTTTCGATGAGTCGTGATACGAGAAAAAGCTAATAAATCTTCTATTAGTTTAGACATTCTCTTAGCTGCACTCTGCATCCTATCCACATAATCTTTGCCTTCTCCAAGCGACTCACTGTAACCATCCTTTAACCGATCCCCAAAAGTTCGGATTTTTCGAAGAGGTTCTTGAAGATCATGAGAAGCTACAAACGCGAAGTTTTCCAGCTCCCGATTACTGCGACTCAACTCTTGGGAAAAAAGCTCCAATTCCTGAGTTCTCTCTCTGACCTTAGTTTCTAGATGTTCTGCATACTCTACCTGCTGCCTGGATGTACGACTGGTTAACATGGCAATGATTAAAAGGAAGCCCAAGCCCAAACAGTTGGCCAGTAATACCGCTTGCGATACATGCTTCCTTCGCTGGGCGCTTTCATCAAGGATGTCTTGAATATGGCTTAACTCTTCCTTCTCAATGGCATTGATCATCTCGGATAAAACCGTCAGCCCCTGGCGGCTTGCCGTCATGATGTCCGCCAACGACTCAGCTTTCTGCTTGTCACTCTCAGCTTCGTGCAGAATTAGGTCGCCTGTGGTGGTGCTGGGTCTGGACTCTAAAGCGATAGACTCCCGATGACGAGCCAAGGCTTCAGAAAGGGCGCGATCATGTGAACTGATCATTTCCAGAAGCTGTTCAAAGCGTGAACGCTGGACTGGTAGCTCCGTACTTTTCTGTTGCAGCTGTGTAATCAAAGCCTTTACATTACTGACAGAGCTTATATAGCTTTCAAGTTCCTCTTCTTCCCCATTAAGCATGTAGTCTCTAAGGTAGAGCTCAGCACTTTGTATTGCAAAATAGGTATCGCCGGCCAACTGAAGAATTTCATTTGTGTTCCCTGAACGACTGGCGTTGGTATCGAGTATTTTGAGGCTTTGATAAGTCTGGAGGCTGTTTACAACAAATAGCCCTCCCAGAGTGATCACCAGAAAAGTCCAGAAATATTTTAATGCTCGTGTCTTATTGGACATAATCAGATCTTTAGTAGCGTGTTCATATTCAGTCAGTCGTGCTTTTCAATCAGCTGCGAGCACTCTTTGCATGCCTCAGAGACTTTATTGAGGCTTTCAACAATAGCCTCTGCAGGCTGACCTTGATTTGCCTGTAATTTAGCCAGCTCAGTATTCATGGAAATGTTATTGAGTTGATTGCGTATCTCATGAAGAAAACTTCTTTCTGACTCAGTGCTCATCAATCTCTTCCCTTTCTTTATATTGATTCAAGCGGTTGTACAACGTCTTCAAACTAATACCGAGCATGTCTGCTGCCTTGGGCTTATCTCCATCAACTGAGTCCAGTGTCATGGAGATTAATTCTTTTTCCATACTTTCAATGGTTTTTCCTGGCTGTAAGTTACCCTTGTCACTCGACTGCTCGACAGGTTTACCGAAAGGAGATCCCAGATTGTCAGGCAGCGTGAGCGTTGTCTGATCCTTATCGGCCAGTATCACTGCACGATGAAGAGCATGACGAAGCTCTCTAACATTGCCTGGCCAGTTATACCCAGTGAGAGTGTTTAACGTTTCGTCGTCAAGAGTTAAATGCGTACTGTATTCTTCATTAAAATCGTCGAGAAAAGCCTGGCAGAGTAGAGGTATATCTTCACGACGCTCACGGAGCGGGGGCAGTTGAAGAGGGAATACGGCTAATCGGAAATAGATGTCTTCCCGCAGAAAGTGACCTTCAGCCAATTCCTCGGCCGTGCGGTTTGTAGCGGACACTACACGGCAGGCTACAGGCATCTCTTCAGAACCGCCCAGCCGGGTTACCAATCCAGTCTCCAGCACCCTCAATAAATTGGGCTGTTGATCAATATCCATTTCAGTTATTTCGTCGAGAAACAACGTCCCATGATTTGCGCGTTCAAACAATCCAGGCTTGCGCGCAATGGCACCGGTAAATGCCCCTTTTTCATGACCGAATAACTCACTACCGATTAAATCTTTGGTAATCGCCCCACAGTTTGCAGAGACTAAAGGTCCCTGAGCCTGGGAGGCCGCGTGTATTGCACTGGCAATCAACTCTTTGCCTGTTCCGCTTTCACCCTGGATAAACACATTGGCCTGAGTCTGAGCAACCTTGTCGATATGCCGATACAGTGTTTGCATGGGTTCGGATTCGCCCACAAGCACACCGTAATGTCGGGTGTAGCTAACCCGAGAGGCTGATGATGGAGTGCTGGACCCAACCAAGTGCTCCAGCTGCTCTAGTGTTACAGGCTTAAGAAGATAGCTAACGCCAGGACCTGCCATGGATTTAATAATGGACTTGATGGCCGAATGACCCGTTACGAACGCGATACGAGACGGTGTTCGGTCAATAGGAAGAGCATTGAGTATGTCGAAGCCGCTACCATCAGGCAGCATCAGATCCAACAATAACGTATTGTACTTCTGTCGTGACAAGGCAGTTTTAGCGGTTGTGACGCTATGAGCTACATCAACCTCGTGCCCCAAATTTTGTAATAATGCTTGAGTTGCCTGAACGAAGCTTTCATCATCGTCGACAAGTAATACCTTCTGCACGAAATACTCCCGATTGTTGTTGGCTAATCTCCGGGAGTTTGCACACACCGGAAGGTCAGTAATCACTTAAACCTTACTAGTTTGGGGAAATCTCCAGTGATTTCAACCTCTTATTCACTGGAGTAGCGTCAGAAACCTGTCAGGAGGAATCACCCTTTTGGCTCTCTTGGTTATCTTGGTTATCTTGCTGCTCATGTTGCTCGTGCTCTTTTGGCACTTGCAACTTGGCGCCGATGTCCTCCCCAAGCATCAAGGTACGATGTGGGAATGGGATTTCGATACCCTTGTCATCAAAAGCATATTTAAGGCGGCGATTAAACTCCCGTCCTAAGTTCCACTTATCATGAGCTCTGGTTTTTAATCTCACACGAATAACGAGTGCACTGTCTGCAAATTTATCGAGTCCCAGGATTTCAATGTCTTCCAACATCATTTCCCCGAAAACATCATCACCTTGAAGGTCTTCACTCACAGATTTAATGCAATCAATCACTTCATCGATATCTTCTTTATAGGCAACACCTACATCAGACAAATAGTAACTGTAATCTTTTGTGTAATTTTCGATGATATCCAATTGGCTAAAAGGAACGGTATGCACAGTGCCATCCAGGTCCCGCAACTGGAGCTTACGAATCGTAATTTTTTCTACTGTCCCCATTCTGTCAGAGACTTTGACGATATCACCGATTTGGAGTAGGTCTTCAAGAATAATGATAAACCCAACCAGAAAATCCTGAACCAACGTTTGTGCACCGAAACCCAACGCGATACCGAATACCCCAGCCCCTGCCAATAATGGAACAATGTCTATCCCCAGTTCCGACAGTGCAATTAATCCGAATAAAATCACAAAGAAGAGGAAAATCACTTTCCTAATAACGGGTAAAACAGTGTCTATCCGAGCCCCTGACATTTGTCTTGAATTACGCATCATATATTCAAGACCTGCATTCGTACTTTCCCAAAGCGCTGCAAACACATACACGATGACACTGAAAGTCAGAACGAAATGGAGAAAATCTGGATAAGCCAATTTTCCTCCAGGTAAAAACCAGGAGAGCCCCCAGATTTCAGCAATCGCCGAGAGTATCAAGGCAATGAAAAATGCATAACTGACTTTGACCGGAATAGTCGTTAAAAGCGTCAGTCTCCCTCGCTCAAGAGAGTATCGGGTGCGGACCTTGTCCAATTTATGGTTAAGCCAACGACAGGTTATTCTGATGAATAAAACTATCAGGCCAAGAAATACAATAACACCGAAAGTGGTTAATATCCGGCCTAACTGGCTATCTGTGATACCAAGGTAGTCCAACATTTCAGAGTAATGGTTCGCCAGAGCACCACTGCTACTGTCAAGATCCAGTATTTTGCTGACAGCCAGGCTGTCATCTTGATTGCCTTCTTCTTGTGCTTTCGCCAAGGCCTTTAAACGCTCTAAAAACTGTGTGCGTGCAGTTTTACTCTCCAGAAGTTCAATCAATGAATTGATATCAGTTTCAGAGACAGCTTCGGCTAAATCTTTCTCACCCGACTTTTCTTCAGATTGGGTTGAGTTGGAAGAGGGCTGTTCACTAGAGGAAGAGGGCTGCTGTTCAGTTTGAGCTATCACCGGATTCGATGAAAGTGCCACCGTCAGACTTAAAATGGCAAGAAAAATATATCGAGTTGTAAGTTGCTTCATTATTGAATTGAGATCACTAGAAGGTGGTAGATTGAATAAGAATAGTACAGATAGAAGATCCGGGCGATGGACGCCCGGACTTCATAGTGTAAACAGCGAACTTAGCAATCAGTATCAGATGCGTTCATGCCTTCTTTGGCCTCTTCACAAGCATCTTCGATGTCATTGCCGATATCGTCGGCAGTCTGCTCAATGTTCTCACCCAACTCTTCAGGGCCGCCTTCATTCACGTCACACGCAGACAGAGTAAGACCAGTCAGAGCCAGTGTAGCCAGCAACAAAAGATGTTTGATATTCATTTTCACGTCCTTTTAGATGGATAAAATTACCTTAACTTGATCAACCACTTGAGCGGTAAACACAGCTTGAGCGATAGAGCACAGGTATTTAAGAGTGCACAATCACCTATTCAAAGTACGTACCAACTCTGAAAAATAACTGCTTAACCTTCAGAAACAGGGGCTAGAGGAATAATCATTGCTTTTCTTCAGCCAAAAGAACGGTAATTTTGTCCGTTATTTACAAAATCTGCACGGGTATATTTGAAAATACTACAAAAAACTGGGTGTTTTGTAGCTGCAAGCTGAGTTTTTTGAAGGCATATGCCAAAGATTTCATCATTTACTCAGTTGGCATAGCTATTGCCTGATCATTAGTGAGTCAACAAAAACTTACGGTCTATAAAAGTAAATTTAAAACGAAAACTTAAAAGGAGTCTGTCATGTTAAGTTGGGTGATCACTTTTCTTATATTAGCTTTGATTGCTGGTGCTTTAGGTTTTGGTGGTATTGCCAGTGCATCTTTGGGTATTGCCAAGATCTTCTTTGTTGTATTTATTGTGTTGTTTGTAGTCACATTGGTAATTCATCTTCTCACAGGAAGAAAACCCCCAGTTCCTTAATACACGCTGCAATTGCATGCGATGGTATTTTATGAACGCTGGTATTTTATGAACAAAGTATCAAATATGTCTCAATTTCTAAGAAAACAAGCTAAAACCTAGAAATGTGGGAAAATGATACTAGGCTTTACTCACATAATGGTATTTCTTAAAAGGAGTTATTAATGGATATTCAGGTATCGGGAATATTGGGCCTGCTCATTCTCATCGCAGATGTTTGGGCAATTATTAATATTGTGCAGTCATCTGCCAGCATGGTTGAAAAACTTATCTGGATCCTGGTTGTTCTGTTACTTCCAGTCATTGGTTTAATCGTCTGGTTCTTTGCTGGACCAAGAGGACGGGCAGCTTAGCCTAACAGGCCTCTAAAAACTTTAGACCTTTAAAAACTTTAGAAACGTAAAAGAGCCCCGCTAGGGGCTTTTTTACGTTTACATAATCACTTTACCCAGCAGTCTTGCTCGAGTTGCATTTTGGTATGCTACTAACGCGTGTAGTTAAGAGTTAAGAGTTTAGTGTTGAGTGTTGAGTGTTGAGTGTTGAGTGTTGAGTTCACGATATCTCAAAACCTCTCCCAGCTTTATTCTCTTACAATTCACTTTCTTACAGACTCGTGCGTCATGTAAGCCTTTCAATATCCTGTAAGACTTGCTGTAACAATGTCCAGAAGGTGATCCAATATTGGTTAATATTTAGGTTTTTTGGATGATTTATAGAGTGTTTAAGCAGTTTTTTAATCTTGGCACGGTAATAGCAAAGGTTAGTGTAAGAGGAATCAAAACTGGTTTTGACTTCCACTTTGATAGCAGACGCTATCAACAAGCACTGACCTTAATTAGGCAAGGAGTTAGATATGAAGACTGTAACTAAAACCCTGAGTGTATTAGCCCTAAGTGTTGCTGCAGCATCGGCCTCACCTTTGGTTTTAGCAGGAAGTTCTGAGCATGAAGGCATGAGCAACCAGGACTCAAGTTACTTCTCAAATGGTTGGAAAGAAGGGAAAATTGAAGGCGCGGTCTTATTTAATGAAAACCTGAGCCCATTCGATATCGATGTTGAAGTTAATGATGATGTAGCTCATCTCGTGGGTACTGTCTCTTCTGAAGTAGATAAAGACCTCGCAGAACAGGTTGCGTTAAGTGTTGACGGTATCTCTACCGTTGATAATCAGCTGAAAATCAGCAAGCACGCTAGCGAAGGTGAGAAATCTGAACGTAACAATCGAGATAGCGAGTTCGTTCAATCAGTCAAAGATGCCACTTTGACCGCCCAGGTTAAAATGAAGCTATTGGCCAATGACAGTGTTTCTGGTCTGGATATTGAGGTCAATACTGAAGATCATGTAGTCACTCTGGAAGGTGAAGTACCGACTGAGTCAGTTAAAGATTTAGCTGAGAAAGTAGTTTCGAACACTGAGAATGTCAACAGTGTTAAAAACCGCCTCAAAGTATTGGATAGCTAATATCCTTTAGATTAATGAACTGATGACGTTCATTAACTGCTAGAAACATAAAAACCCGCCAAGTGCGGGTTTTTATGTTTTATGGATTCTCTACATCAAGGGCAGTACGTTGGGCCACCCCCCAGACAATCAATGCCACAGGTCGCATTGAGCCAATCACTTCCCCACCAAATCCTTGTTTTGTGCTTAAACAAGTCACCAGACCACTCGTAAAACGGAAGTTGGTACTGCTTCAAACTGTTGGCAGAGTTTTCGATCGTGAAATTGTCACTACACCATCCTTCAGGTGTTGACGGAACATACTCTAGAACCACATGCTGAAAGCCTGCTGCGGTGTAAAATCGATACTGCCGTGTCAAAAGAGCGGTCAACTGAGTGTTCAAAGTCATTCGATAGCTCCACTCGGCAATCGACTCCTGGATTTTTACCGGATCATTCCACAATTCAGGATGATCGAGATGCTTCATAATGTTTAAAAACTGTCCCTGGACGATATCAAATGTATTTTGATATTGGCCAAACAAAACTTCTGGATAGCGCTTGGTACTTTTCAGATAAAAACGTGAGCCCAGTCCAATCGCATCACCGTCCAGAGCCTGAAGCATATGAGCAGGTAAAGTCTCTTTAATACCCCATGCCTGACCGGCCTCAACCAGAAAACGGTTATTCACCACTGCATTGGAACTGTCAACAACAACGGAGACCTTACTCTTGCGCGTATCTATGACTTTTTCAATTTCTGGTAGTAACGTTCCGATAGCAGCATATCCACCGGCACTGGATCCGGAAACCAGAACTTTTTGAGGCTGAGGTGCAGCGCTGTACATGCGTGTAATCCACTCACTGACAGCCCGAATATTCGCATACCCGCGGTGGTGCACCGTGTAGGTGGACGTCGGATTGAGAGGATTTACATACTGAACGTCGCGATTTCCCCAGCCGATATCACCCGTGCAGTAGGGGATATAGACTTTACTGGCATCGGCGTAGGGGTTATTTGTTCCAGCGGAAGTATCGAAGATTCCACCGGCATAGTTCAGCAAATCTGCATTGGAAGCCATGATCGGCGTATAAGTTGAATCGCCTCCAGGTATCAATGCAGATCCACAGGTATTATTTTCCCAGCAGGCACCACCGCCGGTGTGGAATATCACCAACTCTTCAGATTTTCCAGGCTGAAAGAAAAACTTAAAACTCTCACCAACATTCAAGTCGGTTAACGCACAATTGGGAATCAGTGGGTTACCAGCAGCATCTGTCAACGTATTGCCAGAAGAATCGATCACTTCTCCGGATTCATTAACCAAACCAGCATCTGATAAATTAATCTCTTGCCAGGGCTCGGCGGCGAATGCAGAGTACGAGATTATAGAAAGTTGGCACAAAGCCAAAGAAAATAGACACGAAACTAAAGAGGGTAGCTTTTTCAGCATATCGGAACTCCTTTTCCTATTTGAAAATATATTTTATTTGACCGGATTGTAATGAACGATTGCGGTTAATTGAAAAAACTATACTCGATAAGTTATTGCTGCGCGAGAGCTGAATCACTCATTCAGGGGGAGAGGGGTCTGTGTATTTACTCATTTTCTAAGTCTGTTTAATCTTACCGAGGCAATAGATAAGGAATTTAGCGACAGACTCTTTCACTATCCATTGAGAATTTTTATAATTTTAATAAGGTGTAATCGGAAATGGTGCCCTGCACTGAAGATACTCTTTCTGGACTAGTTCGACCTTGCTCTTCACGCTGACAATCGAATTACCAGTTGCTTTAAAACCCCCCAAAAAAAAACAGGCTATAAACGTTCACCAGGTTCCTTACCATAACCCAAAAAACCCATTTTGCATTTACCCGTAACTTTATCGACTTCAACTAACAGATTGTATTTCAACGTGATTTTCATCGGCTTGATGAGTGTGAGATCAAATTTAAAATTGTTGGCTTCGACAGTGCCAGTAAAATCTATCTGACCCGCCGGGGTACTTAAATTACCCGTTAACAAATTTCTTTCAGAGTCAAAATACTAATAAATTTCCTGGGGTCCCATATGGGTTGAAAGGACCATTTTCCAATCTCCATTCATTCGCAAGGTCTTGGGTTCCTCAGACTTGTCCATAGAGTTGCCTGTAACAGCATCAGCAACCAAAGGGTTGGTATCCACATTCAACGCTGATTCAATCGGCTCAGATTCTGTGTCAGATTTTGTGACGGCCATCTCAATAGCGGGCGGCTCAAATCCGGCTCTTCCATCATGCCACCGACAGATTGAGAAGGCGTGTTGGGGTGGAGAAACTCAAACAGGGGAACATCAGAAATTGCTTTCCAATAAGCCATTAATTATGTTCCACTTGATAATCTGGGACTATTAGACATCAATGTTGATCTGTAGAAATTGATATCAGTAAAATACGGTCCCCACTCACAACCTGATCATTTTTTGACCTAATCCCACTCGGATCGTGATCTTGTCTTGAAACAATTTATCAGATTTATTGAGAAGTACTGATGACCGAGTCCTCTTCCCAGCTATCTTCCAAAGAATTGATCGCCGCACTGATGGTTATTGTCTTGTGGGGAGTCAACTTCGTACCGATGAAACTGGCCCTGATCGACTTTACACCGTTTCAGTTGGGGGCAGCTCGGTTTCTATTAGCTGCGTTTCCTCTTGTCTTTTTGGTCCCGCGACCCAAAGCACCGGCCAAATGGCTATTACTCTATGGGCTAACACAAGGGATTGGGCAGTTCGGATTCTTATTTTTTGCTTTGCAGCAAGGGATGTCGGCAGCGCTCGCCTCAGTACTGATGCAAACACAGATCTTTTTTACTGCATTAATGGGAGCGGCTTTTATCGGAGAAATCATTCCACGCGCACTGAAGGCGGGTATGGTCGTTGCCGCCGCTGGATTAGTGTGCTTTGCCATCAATGTTTTTTCTGAAGAGGGCGCAGGGGCCGTGACCGCAGCAGGATTGGGCCTGACGTTAATTGCCGCCAGTATGTGGGCATGTGCCAATATTACCGTGAAAAAGATTCAGTCTTATGGGCAAGGTGACTCTCCTCTGACTCTGGTTGCCTGGAGCAGTGTCGTCGCAGCCGCGGGGTTTGTTTCGCTCTCACTGCTGTACGATCAACCAAGTGCTCATCAAAATTGGTTGGATGCGTCAGTAACCAGTTGGCTTTCTTTGCTTTACTTGGGGTGGATAGCCAGTGGTTTTGCGTACTGGCTCTGGACTCTGTTGCTCACCAGACATCCTGCCAGCCGAGTTGCTCCTTTCTCGCTAGGAGTCCCGGTGGTGGGTTTGATTACCGGGATTCTGGCATTGGGAGAACGCGTCAGTCCATTGCAATGGGTAGGGTCTGCACTGGTTATGTCTGCCTTGATTGTGGTAGTGGTTGGCTTAACTTACTCTGCCAGGCGTATGGCAAAACGCTATCCAGCTTTAGAATAATCAAGCTAACACTATTGAGCTCAGAGGCTTAGATTGCTTTTAGCAGCTTTTCACCGAGTGCGTTCTCTACATGGGCGACTAATTGCTCAGCTTTCTCAGAGGAAATAGCATAAGGAAGAACACCGTATTGAAAATTAGGTTTTTCAACGACGGCTGCGATATTACAATCTTCCAGATAAGAACCTCCATGCGTCTCCAGTAATGGAGATGTAGCAGCCCAAAGAGTGGTCGCAGCGCCCTGAGACAGAGTTTTTGGTTGCGACTTACTGCTGGCGGAAAGTGCTGCTTGCTGTTCCTGCGGCGACAAATACCGTCCCAAACTGGTTTCTGTGATCACACCAGGGTGTACCGAAGCTGAAACGACCCCGTGCTTACCCAATTGATCATGAAGATAGACAGCCAATAAAGCGGTTGCCGTTTTAGATTGACCATAAGCCCGCCACTTATCGTACTCGCGATGTTCAAAATTAAGATCGTCTAAGATAACCGGTGACATGTGATGTCCCAGAGAGGTCAGGCTGACGACTCGAGGGCTGGATGATTTCAACAGGCATGGCGCCAAAGCCGTACTCAATAACAGGTGACTGACATAATTGACGAACAGCTGGGACTCAAACCCATACTCTGTTGTCTCGAATGGGCTGGCCATAACACCGGCATTATTAATAAGAATGTCGATAGTTTTTCCCGAGTCCAAAAACTGATTCGCAAAGTCGCGAACACTGCTTAAAGCATTCAAATCCATTGTCAGCATTTTAATCTGGGAGTTGCCCGTGTCAGATTTTAATCTTTCAACAACGTTATCACCGTTCTTTTGGTTTCGGCCAATCACGAAAACTTCTGCTCCCTGAAGAGCTAAAACTCTGGCAGTTTCAATCCCTAACCCAGCAGTAGATCCCGTCACTACCGCCACCTTTCCGGTCAGGTCATGAGCGGCCGCTACATCTTCAGAATTTGATTCACGGGTAAAGGGTGAAGCTATAGGCTGTTGCAAAGGAGTTGATGGCATAAAATAACCCTGTAGATCTTTTTATAAAAATAGGAGCACACTGAATAGATGAAAAACACAGTACCAGAAAGCATATAGATTCGGAACCATCTCGGTCTGCAAGCCTATAGCTTCTGGCTGTACTTAATTTGTGAGAGTATTAACCAGTGACTTTAGACGTAACAAATTTGTCAACAGTAAAATATTTAACCTGTGCTGTCATCAATAGGCCTAGAATGATCCCCCACTGTAGGTGATCTTGCAAAGCAGCCGGAGACCCTTTCAGGGCCGCATAGTAAGAGATAACCGCGACAATGTTTAAAATAAACAAACCCGTCGCTGCAAAACGAGTCAAAAACCCAAACACCAGCAAGACCGGTAGCACCAGCTCTCCTGCTGTAGCCGCATAGGCCGCTAATTCCGGTGAAAGAAGAGGTACTTGATATTCCTCTTCAAATAGCCAGAGGGTGGTTTCCCAATCTGAGATCTTGGACCAACCCGACATAAAAAAGACCTTGGCAATGTACAGTCTTGCCGCTAAATCCGCTACGGGAATCAATCCAGTCAGAATTTTGTCTATGGGGGCCCATAGTTTTACTGTTTTACTCATTAAAGTAGTCATCTTATTATTCCTCTACACCGAGTCACGCGGAACTAACAATCCTTCTTCTGTCCAGGTTTTTAACCAAATTGCAGCCTGGCCAATAGCTACCTGAGAATCCTGATAGTGATCCAGTAAGGTTTCACACAGATCTCCGAAACTTTGACCATTCGTGATTAATCTAAGGGAATCGATCTCAAGAAGATCTGAACTCCGCCAGGCATTCATTAGGTTATCTTGTCGATAAACAAGCCAATGAGATGGGGTTTCAATAGGCTCTGGCGGGATTTCATCGTTTTCCAAAGCCTGCCAAACCTGAATGGCATTCCACCGTAATGACAAGATACTTACTGAGGGATGTCGTTGAAATTTCAAATCAGTCCATTGTTCCGGAGACAATATCTGAAGTTCATCGACGGTGATTCGCTTTGCGTCTTTCGCATCGATTGCATGGCGCATTACCCATTCAAATCGAGCCAATTCGGAAATAGCAGGGCAAGAGTTATAAGGTGTCTGAGTTTCCAACCAGGTTGGAAATTTCTCACCATACCAACGAATGGATGCCGTCGAAGGAGGGCATTGACGTAAAAACCCTCTGGCAGCAGCACTAAAATCCACGTCGCCCAATAATTGATGCACTGCAGGAAAGTTACTTTTCAGAGCTTCACTCAAACGTTGCTGATACGCATGCTGATAAATCCCCAGACGTTGATCTTGGATGTCGCCTTGCTGCAGAAGATCAAGCTTATTCGCCTTGATTACAGATGGGCGATCCTGTAGATCAGATGAATCCATTACCATTCCCTGAAATTCAGACTGCCACTCATACAGGTTCATGACAGTGCTCCAGAGTACGGTTAGCATAGAAAGAACTGGCCTTCGATGATATTTCTCGGGCAATGTCTAACTCGGCAATTAATTCACTGAGCGAATTAATATTATCATCCCGCTCAATCATTGTCGGAATGGAGCCCGAACGTTCAATGGTGTAACGATACAAATCCCAAACCTCGTCACACACGGGTTGATCGTGGGTATCAATGCAATGATCACCGTAATCTGAATGGCCGGCTAAATGAATTTGGCGAACGCGATGTATTGGAATGGCATCAATATAACGTTGAGGATTGAAATCAGAATTACGTGCGGAAACGTAAATATTATTGACATCCAACAGTAGCTCACAATCGGCTTTTTCAACGATTGCGTTAACAAACTCCCATTCTTCTAAGGGTGCCCTTGCCTGTACATAGGTGGATACATTCTCAATCGTCAGGCGCCGCTGAAGAATGTCCTGAATCTTTTGGATACGATCTGACACATGTGTCACTGCCTCATCCGTGTATGGGAGGGGCAATAAATCGTGTAAACGTGATCCTTTAACGCCAGTCCAACACAGATGATCAGAAAGCAAAAGGGGTTGGACCCGGTCTGCCAGTTTTTTCACTGAATGAAGATATTCCAGGTCCAGTGGATCACAGGAGCCAATATTCATGGCAACTCCGTGCATCACCACTGGGTATTGCTCGCGGATACGATCAAGGTAATAAAGAGGTTTTCCACCAGGAACCAGATAGTTATCGGTTAAAATTTCTAGCCATTCAACTCTCTGTGGTTTTTCCAGGAAATCGTGGTAGTGCTCTGGTCGTAAGCCAAGGCCAAAGCCGTCAAGGGCTGCAGTCGTCATGGCAACATCCTGATATTTTTTCATTAAATCAGAGAGGCAGGCTGAGCAAACAGCATAAACCCAGACCTGCTCTTACGAAACGATAAAAACTGCTCTGATCGATCTCTGACAGACTGTGCTAAACAGGCTGTCAGGTATTGATTAACTGAATTAGAGCACTGTGCCACCTTTACTGGTGCACTCTTCAGCAGATGCAGCCTTAATCCAACCGTGCCCTTTACAGACATTCTGACCAGCGCAGGCGTGCTCTGCAGTCTGGCACTTGGATTCCCCTTTGCAGGAATTAATACCCATGCACTTAACCGATGTATCAGCTTTATCCTGCGCGACGGCAGTAGGGACTACTGCGGTTGAAAATAATGCTGCGGCAGCCGTTGCCAGTGAAATCTTGGTAATAGAATTCATTGTAAATCTCCTGATGCTATTG
>NZ_CBFIHX010000059.1:0-22809 GCF_965662505.1 Pseudomaricurvus sp.
TCATTCAGGCGGACCGCGATCATTAACTGACGCACCGGCAAAGGCGGTGGTCGTTGACGCCAGTCTCTGTGATCGTGATCGCCATCACGCCCTCGCTCACCGGAATCACCACTATCACGACCTTCGCGATCACCATGTTGCTCGCCCAGTTCCAGTAAAACCCGCACTCGTCCCTGGTATTCATCACCCAACCAACGCACCAGAGCCTGCTCCATGCGCTGTTCAGGCATCGAGACAACCGTCTTATTCAGCTCGTCTGGCAACTGCTCCCGAACAAAGAAAGATTGTCCGGGCCGCCGCCAGGCTCTCAGGATGTTGCGGTGCAGCTCAGGCGGCATTTGCTCCATCAATGTCACCGCCGATACAAACTGGCGGAGAATATGACGCTCAGAGTTGTCCAGCATGGCTGACCGGTAGGCAGACGACAGAATCCAGAGACTGATGCCCTGCGCCAATATAAGCGCCAGAACCACCAGAATAATCATCTGGGATAGCAGCTTTTGAGGCCAAAATTTACGAGTCCGCGCCTTACGAAACCACGCCTTCATCGACCATCGCTTCGACATTTCGTCACCGCAGCGGCAAACATATAACCCCCACCCCATACCGTCTTAATCAACACCGGGTTGTGGGGATCCTCTTCCACTTTTTTACGCAAACGACTGACCTGATTGTCGATACTGCGATCAAAGGGGTCAGCTTCTCGCCCCTTGGTCAGGGTTAACAATTGATCACGGCTGAGTACTTTTTGAGGGTTTTGCAGAAAAACGTCCAGCAGTTTGAACTCGGCTGTACTTAAGGGCACCAGCAAACCGTCCTTGTGGGTCAGTTGCCGTTGATTGGTATCCAGAGTCCACTGCTGAAAGACCTTCTGTTGGCTAGTACCAGCCTGAGGAATTTCACTTCCCACTGCAGCAGTTTGCCGACGCAGCACGGCTTTGATGCGTGCCAGCAGCACGCGGGGAACAAACGGCTTGGTAACATAGTCATCAGCCCCAATCTCCAGGCCGACCACACAATCGGCATCCTCGCTCATGGCGGTCAACATAATCACGGGAGGACCGCCAATGCTCTGAACGTACCGACAGAGGCTCAGACCATCTTCACCCGGCATCATCAGATCCAGCACGATCAGGTCGATACCGCCGGATTCCAACGCATGGCGCATCTGCACACCATCCTCAGCCGCCGTCACCTTGAAATCGTGCTGCGACAAATAGGTACTCAAAAGCTCCCGGATCTCCTGATGATCGTCCACCACCAGAATATGTGTTTGCGACATACAACTGCCCTTTCGTCGTTCTACCGGTTAAGTCTGTTGATCATTATACAAAGTCACCTCTGGTGATCCTGTAACAAAGTGTATCTGGTCTAAGAATGAGCAATTCCCTTGATACAATTTGGTACACATTAGCACGATCAGGAGATAGTTTTTCGACAGCAGGATGATTGAATAGATTCACTTTAACGAGACGGCAAAGGAGCCTTCCAATGAAAAAATCACTGATTATTGCTTCCCTGCTTGCGGCAACAATGACTTCTGGCTTCGCTCTGGCAGGCGACCGTGGCGGAGATAGGGATGGTTGCGACAGAAGCCACGGAAAAATGAGGGATTACAGCGGCATGATGGGCAGCCACAAGGGCATGAAGGACATGATGAGTCGCGAATACACCGCCGACCAGATCCAGACATTGACCGAAGCTCGTCTGATTATGATGGGTAACCCCAACCTGAAAGTGGGCAAAGTCACCAGTACTGATAGCGGTTACAGCGTTGCTATCGTTACCCAGGACAATTCACTGGTAGAGACCAAAGCAGTCGCGAAAAACGGTATGCCAGAAGAGATGTACGAGAAGATTTTGGAGCGCAAAGAAAAGCGTGAAAAGATGAAAGCGGATAAATCGTGATCAGGGCAACACTGATCAATGCCTGAATAAAGACCCTGGCAGAAGCCAGGGTCTTTCAACAATCACGGTAAAGTAAACAATACCTTGACTGAATCGTTGACCGCGGCACTGTCAACGTATCCAATTGAAGAATCATCACCAGCAACTTTAGCCACCACAGCAGCGTCGTCGCTGACGCTGGGCAATGGACGACCTTTGCCGGTAAAGATCAAACTTGACCAATAAGACTTCAGCTGCGACTCGTTCTTGCTCACAACAGAGCTGTAAAACTTATCCTTGGTCGCATTCCACTCTTTCTGATCAACGCCTTTCAATGACTTGTCCTTACCGAGGAAGATGTTAGCAACATCAGCCTGACTCGGACTCGCTGATGCGCCAGGATTGACGATCACAGCCACCTCAGCTTGAACCTGACTCATTACGGCTACACCCAACAGGGCAGCAACGGAGATTTTGCGGATAACACAATTCATCTGTCTTCCCCCTTAAAATACAAAGTCGACGCCGATGCTGATGATGTCGCCATCAAAAGTCGGGTCGCTGTATGTGTAATCCTGCGCAAAGGCACCTGCGTAACCATCAGTAGAATCCACACGCTTGTATTCACCTTTGAGTGTGACACCCGGAGCCAGACTGTAATTTAGGCCGTAAGTCCAGGAAGATTGACGTCCACCAAGTTCAGCATCCTGTTGCCCATACGTAATATGTGGCATGAAGTCTCCAAAGCGGCGCCCTGCTAAAATATAGAAGGCGTCAACCGTTTCCCCTTCCGCCGTGCGGCTGGCGAGCTCGGCATTGGTTACCCAAGTACCATCGTCAAATTTATAGCCCAAAGAAGAGAAGTCGCCGTCGTTGTAATCCATTCGGGCCACACTGACATCGGCTTGGAGGTAGCTGTAACGCAGAGTACCGTAATCATTGGTTTCCAGAGAAATAGCGCCACCAATGATGTTTTTCAAATCAAGATCGATATAGTCGTCAAAAAACGAGACGTACCTTTTACGATTAACGGCTTGCCCGGCACTTAACTGGATACTCAGTGAGCCAAATGGCAGCGAGGTGTTATAAAGCATATCGAGCCCCTCATAATTACTGAGAGAAAGCATGCTGTACACTTCATCCGGCAGGCGCAACCAGGGATAGGAATAGCTGACATCCAATGTTTCTGAAAACATGTAAGCGCCTGGGCGCAGACGGCCACCACGAACGGTGAACTCATCATTGATTTCGTAGGCTAAATAAGCCCATTCAAGATCCACTTGCCAGTGGTCATCTTCTGGCTTGGCGACTGCCTGCACAGTAGCGGTAAGTTTGTCGAACAGACCGTAGCTAAACTGACCACCCAACTTGGACATTTGATCGCCGCGGGTGGTGCCAGTGGGCTGTCCCTCACGACCGTAACTCTTGGCATCGTCAACACCACCAATGTGGGTCAGCGCGGCAGTACCGAAGCCGTTTAACATATAATCGCCCTGATCCAGAGCGAGGGCAGGTGTGGCAGCCAGACAAGCGGCGGCCAGACCCATAACACGTATTTTGTTCATGAATTGATACTCCTCAAATAATACGTTATGACAAAATGAATCATGTGGATGTGTTAGACACGGAATTGAGCGGTAGCCGCACGCAGTTGGTCGCCAGTACTAACCAGCTGCTCCCCTAAACGAGCGGTAGACTCTGCACCCTTTGAGGTTGCCTGAGCGTCCTGCTGCAACACATGGGTTTCTTGTTGAATGGAACTCGACAGTCCTATCTGTTCCTGGGTGAACTGCGCGATACCCGCATTGAGCTCGTCGATTTGAGTCACGGTGTGGGCAATTGCATCCAGCAGTTCCGTTGCCTTCACAGAGCGCTCAATACTTTCTTGTGATTTACTTTCGTTAGAGGTCATCACATTAAGAACCGCATTGGCACTGTTCTGAAGTCGCTGAATGATTTCTTGAATTTCGGCGGTAGAACTCGCGGTTTTCTGGGCCAAATTACGCACTTCATCGGCTACCACAGCAAAACCACGCCCTTGCTCCCCTGCACGTGCTGCCTCAATGGCCGCATTTAGAGCAAGTAAGTTAGTCTGCTCAGCGATGCTACGGATCACGGTGAGTACAGACCCGACTTCCTGGGTTTCTTCCTCGAGCTGCTGCATCGCGGTCACCGCATCCTGCACACTCCCCCCCAGATCACTGATCGCGCTTGACAAACTGCCGACGTTTTCACGAGCATCACTTGCCTGACGGGAAGCATTCTCAGCTTCGTCCGACGCTTGGCGCGAGCGCCGAGCCACTTCTTCAATGCTGCCAGTCATGGTTTCAATGTCATGGCTGATCGTGTTGGTGTGTTGCTGCTGAGACTTGGCGTATTCCTCAGAACTTTGAGTCACCTTATACAATTCTTGGGAGACCTCACCCAGCGGGTTAGCGACCTCGACCACTTGACGCATAATCCCCTGCAACTTATCGAGAAACCCGTTGAACAACCCAATCATGGAGCCGATTTCGTCCTGTGCCTCAACGTTGACACGTCGGGTCAAATCCCCATCACCACTGGCAATAGCCTGTAGCGACTCGATCACAGCGCGCACATTATTCATAATGCCGCGCGCAATCAGCCAGGCACCGAAGGTCACCATGACAACCAACGCCAAGCTGAGCACAATCCCAATACGAGTAGTCGCTGCGTTATCTTCCCGAGTGGTCGCCAAGGTTTGACGAAAATCTTCATACGCCTGCCCACGAAAGCTTGCTCCGAGAGCCTGAGCTTTCTCAAGATCTGTCGCCATACGCTCAAGACTGGGGCGCAAATCATCAAAAGAGGCGTTACCCCCAATGAGCTTTTCCGAGGCATCCAAGGCGTTTTCAGCGTAGCGACTTACCCCTGCACGCCAAGCTTCCAGCTGCTGACCTTGCTGTGACTGAGAACCGGTCAAGGCCGCCAGAGAACCCTGATCTTCACTGATTTGCTGCAATACGGTTCGCGCTTCATCCAGCGTCGCCAGCTCTCCAGACGCTACGGCACTGTTCAACATGCCCGGCAGCCTTGAGAACTGAAAGATGATGGCATCCGCTTTTTCTAATGCCGGATAACTGTACGTTTCCAGCGCAACCAGGCGTTGATCCGTTGCAGCAAGCTGCGTGGAGGTGTAAATGACAAACAGCACCAAACCTAGCAGTGCGATAACCGGTGCCAAATACAATTTGTAGGCAAGAGACACGTTTTTCAGCATATGAAACCCCGCAATAACAGCTCCCCATGCAACCACTGGGTGCACCACTCGGAATGAGGGCACAAAACTGGCTCGCTGTTCGTTATAAACTTGAATGTTTTATGTTATCGGCGACGATAGAATTTTCTTAAGGGCGACTATGACGTGATTTTTTGGTGCACGAGTCTGAGGCAGGGCATTCGGTTTTGTGGTTTCACCCAGAGTGGGTGAAATGGCGGGTTTTCCCTTAGTGCTAACTGTATAACTGGGCCAATTACTGGATAATTTATTAAGGGCCCTAAACAAAAAACGGCCCGCTAAAAAGCGAGCCGTTTTTTGTATCTACCACACCCCTGCATCTAACAAAGGCGCTTAATGCGTGGTCAGTAGCAAGAGTTTTCTCCCAAAATCAAGGTGGGTGAAAAGACCGCTACTGGGCATGCATTTACATCATGCCAGGCATTCCGCCCATACCACCCATGCCGCCCATATCAGGCATACCACCACCAGCACCATCTTCTGAAGGTGCATCAGCAACCATGGCTTCGGTAGTGATCATCAAGCCAGCGATAGAACCGGCGGCCTGCAGAGCAGTACGGGTTACTTTGGCTGGATCCAGAATACCCATTTCCAGCATGTCGCCGTAAACACCGGTACCAGCGTTGTAACCGAAGTTGCCTTCGCCTTGCTTGATCTTATCAACTACAACAGACGCTTCGTCACCGGCGTTGGTAACGATCTGACGCAGAGGCGCTTCCATCGCACGACGGGCAATGCCAATACCGGCGTCCTGATCTTCGTTATCACCTTTCAGTTCAGCAATTGCTGCAACGGCACGGATCAACGCAGTACCACCACCAGGTACAACACCCTCTTCAACAGCAGCGCGTGTCGCATGTAGAGCATCTTCTACACGTGCTTTTTTCTCTTTCATTTCGACTTCAGTGACAGCACCAACCTTGATCACCGCAACACCGCCAGCCAGTTTAGCTACGCGCTCTTGCAGTTTTTCACGGTCGTAGTCAGAAGAAGACTCTTCGATCTGAGCACGAATTTGAGCAACGCGAGACTCGATGTCAGCCGCTTGACCAGCGCCATCAACGATCACGGTATTTTCTTTGCTCATGGTGATGCGCTTGGCAGTACCCAGATGCTCCAGAGTGGTGGATTCAAGATCCAGACCGATTTCTTCAGAGATCACAGTCGCGCCAGTCAGGATAGCGATATCCTGCAGCATAGCTTTACGGCGATCACCGAAACCAGGTGCCTTACAGGCAGCCACTTTCACGATACCGCGCATGTTGTTCACAACCAGAGTAGCCAGAGCTTCGCCTTCAATATCTTCAGCGATGATAACCAGTGGCTTACCGGCTTTAGCAACGGCTTCCAGAGTTGGCAGCAGCTCGCGGATGTTGGAGATTTTCTTGTCAACCAGCAGGATGAACGGAGCATCTTGCTCAACACTCATGTTTTCCTGGTTGGTGATGAAGTAAGGAGACAGATAGCCGCGGTCAAACTGCATACCTTCAACCACGTCCAGCTCGTTGTGCAGAGCCTGACCTTCTTCAACGGTGATGACACCTTCTTTACCCACTTTTTCCATGGCTTCGGCGATGATGTCACCGATTGAAGCGTCGGAGTTAGCAGAGATGGTACCCACCTGAGCGATGGCTTTGGTGTCGGAACAAGGCTGAGCCACAGAGCGAATGTATTCGACAGCAGCAATAGTCGCTTTATCGATACCGCGCTTCAGATCCATTGGGTTCATGCCAGCGGCAACGCTTTTCAGACCTTCGTTAACGATCGCCTGAGCCAGAACCGTTGCAGTGGTGGTACCATCACCCGCGTCATCAGACGCTTTGGAGGCAACTTCTTTAACCATCTGCGCGCCCATGTTCTCGAACTTGTCTTTCAGTTCGATCTCTTTCGCAACAGACACACCATCTTTAGTCACAGTCGGTGAACCGAAAGACTTGTCCAGAACAACGTTACGACCTTTAGGGCCCAGAGTTGTTTTAACAGCATCAGCCAGGATGTTTACACCAGCCAGCATGCCTTGGCGAGCTTCGTCACCGAATTTTACAATTTTAGCAGCCATTATTCGTTAGCTCCGTTCTATCTTTTGTTTGAATCTATCAAGCGGTAGATGACTTGCATCCATCGAGGCAGTATCCACCCGCAGTCGTTGCACCGGATATACCGGATTAACCTTCGATGACTGCCTTGATGTCGCTTTCGCTCAGAATAACCAGGTCTTCACCATCAACGCTGATGGTGTCACTGCCGGCATATTTGCCAAATACAACAGTGTCACCCACTTTTACGTCAACCGGACGAACCTCACCATTCTCCAAAACGCGGCCATTACCAACGGCAACAACCTCACCTTGATTGGGTTTTTCCTGCGCAGAGCCAGGCAGCACAATACCACCGGCAGAAGTTGCTTCTTCTTCCTTGCGGCGAACCACAACACGGTCGTGTAGAGGACGAATATTCATCTATTTCTTCTCCAAAACGTCTATTTCTGGACCAAATTGAGCTTTTCAGCTCGTCGTTTCAAATAAACCCCAGTTTTACAAACCAGCTGTCTAACTGGAGCACCAGCCCCGAATCAAAAGACCCGGGGTGATAAAAACCAAGTGTTAGGGAGATGGGGCTGGATAGAGGGGATTTCAACACCCCCAATGAAAAAAAATTGAAATTGGAGCGATTCACTCCAACGGTTGGGTTTTCTGCCTCAGCGCAGACGATCCCGGTTCTTATCAGGAGCATCCTGACGCCTGAACTCCCCCTCGATAACATCCCCGGAGGAATCCTTTTTGCCCCCCTGCGCCTGCTCACCAAACGCTGAATGACTGGTGAATCCCGCAGAGCTCGTGGCGCGAAAGATAACTTTCTTCAAGGCCTTGCCAATCAACCACTGACGCAAGCCCGGTATCAAACAGGCAAAGCCCAGCGCATCGGTGACAAACCCTGGAGTCAGCAACAAGGCTCCGCCGACGGCAAGAAAGATGCCCTCAACCATCTCCTCTGCGGGTAATTGCCCCGACTCCATCCGCTGATTGGCACGCAACAGAGCACTCGCGCCCTGTTTCCGCAGCAGCGCCAACCCGATCATGGCGGTCAAAAGCACCAACGCGATCGTCGGCAAGGCCCCGATTTCGGCCCCAACCTGAATCAGAACCCACATTTCGACCACTGGGACGACTATAAATAACAACAGAAATGGCATGAGTTCCTCGTCAGCTCAATTGGAGGCTAGGCATTAGTGAATAACCAGGCATTAGCGAATAATAATTAGGCATTAATGACTAATCTGGAGCCAGACGGTCAAATTGCAAGAGGGTTTAACCGATCTTTACCGGATCAACCGGCAGATTAAAGTCTGCTGACCGATCCCGATAAAGCAAAGACGGGCGCCTAAACGCCCGAAGGACACGCTTGATGACAAACTCTTTGGAGCGTGAAAAAGTTGAATACGTCATTGCGAACGCAGTGAAGCAATCCATGTTCGGCACTCACGTGCGTACATCGTGCTAGTAATGGATTGCCGCGTCGCTATCGCTCCTCGCAATGACCAATTCACTTTATCAGCAGCCTGAGCACCCGGGTACCCTTACGATTTATAACCGATACCAATTTACCAGTTATAACCGATACCAATGGTCCATTTGGTGTCTTCTTTATCCGCTTCCGGAGAAGAAGGCTGGTTATCGTAATCGTATTCAAACTTATACTCTGAGAACAGACCAACACCGAGCGGCACACTCAGACCGAAATCTGCACTGAGCTCCCAGTTTTCGCTGTCCTGCAAGGAGTACAGCACCTCGTTCGTGTGGAAGAACTCGGCCGAGAATGGCAGTTTATAGCGGAAATCGGTGGAAAAACGGTAATAAACCACTTCGGTTCTGGAAGCCCAATCAGCATTGAGCAGGTCTGCATCGGTGGGATCCAGCAACTCTTTCTTATATTCCAGACCGTTTTCAAACGCCAGGGCCGAATTTGGATCTTCCCACAACTGCACACCAGCACCCATACCGTAGATGTAACGTTCATCCACGTTTTTGGATTCTTCCTGCCCATACCCCAGTTCGTTGTACCAATACCAACGCTCAGAGACAAACCGATCCAGACGATAAGTCAGATCATAATCAACATCCGCGGGGACATCGTCAGTCGAGTCACTGTCATAATCCAGAACACCGGTATGACGCCAGTCACCGTGGCGATAGGACGTGGTACCGTCGGCTTCGAGATCGTCTTCAACCGTATTGCCCCGCTGGAACGTACCGGACAAAGAGATTTTACCGGTAGAACGAGGCTGATCAGCCCGTGTGGCGACGGGCACAATCGAATCCAGCGCCACCAGAGCAATGGAATGCACCTCCGACTCTTCACCGTCTTTTCCGCAGGTATAATTCAGATAATAACCGTCCATACCATCAACAACACAGGGGTCTTCAACACCCTGAATTTTGACTTTCTTCGCGGTATTGAAGTTGGCAACTTTCTCTTTAGGAATGGTCAACTCGCCAAAGCTTTCCGAACTCCAAATCACTGACGAGGTATTCACACTCACCAGCGTACCCTTGATCCGATCGCCATTGGTCAATAACAGCTCCGTCGTTTTAGGCTGCGACGTCTCCTGCTCCTCTGCCAAAGTCACTCCGGTATAGCAAACCGCCATACCTGCCATGAGTCCCGCAACCAGCGGTTTTACAAAAAAGTTCTGCATAAATAATCAGTCTTAATTTAAATCCATGAAAAACACACAAACTGCCGTACAGTCTAGCCGACAGTTTCTCGTTTGAAAAATTACATCTTTAAAAACTACTTATTTTAGGACTGCGTCTTTTAAAAACTAGCTGTAACGCTGTGCTCGCCGCCAAATATACAACGCCAGTAAGACAGCCGGAATCCCCATCACGGCAGCATAGGTAAAAAAGAAGGTATAACTGCTGTAACTGACAATTATACCGGAGAACCCGCTGATGAATTTACCCGGCAATGTCATGATCGAACTGAACAAGGCATATTGAGTCGCCGTGTAGGATCGGTTCGTCAGGCCGGACAAATAAGCCACAAATACGGCATTGGAAAAACCACCACTGAGATTATCCGCACTGATAACCAGAGCCAGCCATGTCAAATCAGGCCCTATCAACGACAGCTGTGCAAACAGAAGATTGGTTAGAGCCACCATCGCCGCCCCGGCAATCAGAGGCTTGAACACCCCATAACGCACCACCAACAACCCACCCAGAAATGAGCCGACAATGGTCATAAAGAAGCCAAATATCTTGCCAATAGACGCAATATCCGCCTTGCTGAACCCTAAATCCAGGTAGAACGGATTGGCCATGATCCCCATGACAATATCACTGAGGCGGAACAAGCCGATAAACAGCAAAATGACCAAGGCGAAGCGACCATTGCGCTGAAAGAAATCCACAAAGGGCGCAACGACAGCGTCCACAAACCAGCGCGCACCCTTGGCAAACCGGCCACTTAAAGTGTCCACGTGCAATTGCTGGTGCAGCGTCTCTTCCAGTTTTTCAGAGCCGTCCATTTCAGAGCCAGTAGCTGAACTGCTTGACGACAAGGTGCTGACGCCCGCTGATTGTTGATCCTGACTGTCAGGCTCAGAAATCAACAGTACCGTTATCACACCCACGCCCATCAAACCGGCCATGGCGACATAAGCCGCAGGCCAGGAAACAAATTGTGCGATATACAGAGAACCCGCGCCGGCCACCAGCATGGCAACCCGATACCCCAGAATATAGGTCGACGACATCGCCCCCTGATACTCTTGCACCACGGCTTCAATGCGATATGCATCAATCGCCACATCCTGTGTCGCTGAAGAAAAGGCCACCAGTAAAGCCAGTGCAGCCACCAACCCCAAATGTGTTTTGGGATCGACCACCGACAGCCCCAACACCCCAATAATAATGCCCAGCTGCCCCAACAGCATCCAGCTGCGACGCTGCCCCAAACCGGAGCCCAATCCGGGAATTCGTAAACGATCGACAATAGGCGACCACAACACCTTGATCGAATAAGTAATGCCGATCCAGCCAAAAAAGCCGATGGCACTGAGGCTGACTTCCATATCCCGCAACCAGGCGGAGAGGGTAGAAAAGACTAATAACAGCGGCAGCCCAGCCGAAAACCCTAAAAACATCATGGTGATGACTCGGGGCTTCAGATAAACCAGAAATGATTCGGACCAGGTAGGTTTGACGGCAGGCATACTCTAAAAACTTAGCAGGATCGTCCAAGAAAAAGACCAATATACACAAGGTAAAATGATCCTATAGGCTGCAACACTATCAGATCATCACAGGCAAACCCAGAAAGAAAACCCACCAGCTCCTGTTTTGCTTGCCACATCACGATCACCATGACCACAGGTTTCACAGCACAACCCGCCCATCGCACTCCTGATTTTCGTAACACACTCTAAGTTTACACAACGCACTTCTCTTTTGGCTGACACAACGAACCGCCATAAAGCCCTGCTATACTGTCGCGGCCTACATCAGAGAGAATGACATGACCCCCATCATCGAAGTCCGAAACATCACCAAGCATTACAAAGCCGTTAAGGCGGTGAACGGCCTGTCTTTCACTATCCCTAAAGGCATTTGCTTTGGGCTGCTCGGCCCCAACGGTGCCGGAAAAACCACCACCATCGAAATGATGGAAGGCATTACCACCCCCACCAGTGGCGACATCCTCTATAAAGGCATCAGTCACAACCCAGCATTCAAACAGGAAGCCGGCATTCAATTTCAATCGACGTCCTTGATGGATTATCTGACCGTCAGAGAAGTGCTTGTGCTGTTTTCCAGCTTTTACGACCACACACTACCGCTGGAAACCTTGATAAATGAATGTCACCTGAGTGAATTCATCCATCAGCAGGCATCCAAACTCTCAGGCGGGCAGAAACAACGATTGTTGCTGGCGCTCGCGCTAGTCAACGATCCCGACATCATTTTTCTGGATGAACCCACCACCGGACTGGATCCCCAATCGCGTCGTAACTTTTGGCGCCTGATTAAAAACATCAAGGCACAAGGTAAAACCGTGGTGCTCACCACTCACTATATGGATGAAGCCGAACAGCTCTGCGACCATCTTGTGATTGTAGACCGCGGTCAAATCATTGCTGAGGGTTCGCCAGCCAAGCTGCTCCACAATCACTTTAATCATGTGTTTGTCTGCCTGGATCGGCAGGATTTGCCTGACGACTTTGTGCCCCAAAGCGACACAGACCCATCTCAGCCTCAGGTGACCATTGAAAGCACTTCGGTAGAAGACACCCTGCAACAGCTGATACAGGCTGGCGCACAGCTGCACTCCCTTCAGGTACGCAACCCGACGCTGGACGATCTGTTTCTCAAGCTGACTGGACACAGTTTGAGAGAGTAAGACTTTCGCACTTCTATTCCATGCCCTATATCCCATACCGCCAAAGCGAGACGAATTTTGAATCAACTGTCAGCCCTGTTCTGGGCAAGAACCAAAGAGTATTACCGCGACAGAGGGTCCCTCATCTGGTCGTTTGTTATGCCGCCGCTGATCATCGCGGTGGTTGCGATGGCTTTTTCAGGTCAGGAAGCGCCTCTGTTTAAAGTGGGGCTATACCCCAACCCTGAAGCGCCAGCCATCATTCAGAGTAACGACTATATCCAAACGGTCACCTTTGCCGATCTGAATGAGGCCACGCAGAAAGTCCGCCACCACCAGATCGACCTGCTGATTTTCACCGATCAGAACCATCGTTACCTCTACAACCCAGAGTCGCAGAATGCCAAGGTGCTCCGCGACCTGATGGCTACTGAAGACCTGGTTAATGAGAACCTTAACGACAAGCTGGTTACTGAGAACAAGGTCACTAAGAGCAACAACTGGCAGGCAGAGGCTGTCAGCGGCCGAAAAGTTCGCTATGTGGACTGGGTCATTCCCGGTGTATTGGGCATGAATCTGATGTTCAGCGCCCTGTTTGGTGTGGGTTATGTGATTGTTCGCTATCGCAAAAACGGTGTGCTTAAACGCTTGCAGGCCGCTCCTGTGTCACCGTTTCAGTTTCTGGCAGCACAAATGCTCTCCCGACTGGTCATCATGCTCGCAGTCAGCATCATTATCTATGTGGTCAGTGATTTCTTTATCGACTTTCTGATGCTTGGCAGCTACTGGACTCTGTTGCTGGTCTCACTGGCCGGCAACCTCTGTCTGCTTTCACTTGGTCTGATTGTCGCCAGCCGCCTTTCCAACGAAGAACTCGCCAACGGCCTGCTGAACTTCTTCACCTTTCCGATGCTGTTACTGTCCGAGGTGTGGTTTTCACTGGATGGGGCGCCGCACTGGATGAGCCAGGTAGCCCAATTATTGCCACTGACTCATATGGTGACGGCCGCAAGAGAAGTGATGGTGGAAGGCGCGAGTCTTGCTGACATCACCCCACACCTGCTTATTTTATGCGCCATGACGCTGATCTTTTTGGGGATCTCCGCCAAGCTCTTTAAATGGCGCAGCGAATAAACTGGCTATCAAGCGTTTAAGAAAGTCGAACACAACCAGTATCATTACAATTTATAGTGCAATGTGTTTCTTTTATACACATAAAGCCAGGTATTCGATCAAAAAATGCACCCTCTTGCCTCGCAGTGTGTATAATGGAAACCACTGAATCTTTACTGAACGGCACTGTTGAATAGTCGATTAAATCAAACTTTAGTTAATCAACTTATCGATGCTGGCGTTCGCAAACATTATTTACCCGAGGTCTCCATGAAACAACTCATCACTGCCCTGCTGTTAACCACTGCCGCTACCGCTGCATTCGCTGGCCCTAAAAGTCTGCTGAACGCCGGTTCTGGCGAGACTGCTGACGGCCGCGCTTTCGACAAAATTGTGGTGAGCTGCTCCGGCACTTCTGACAAGAAAGAAATCATCTCTTTCGAAGGTAGCCGCAAGTGGTGCCTGAACGATGAGTCTTACTGCAGCAGCAAAATGCGTGCAGCTAAAAAAGCGTGCAAGCAATAAGCTGACGCTTTTCTTAAGGCCATAAATCCTCTTTATGGCCTTATATCTCCCCTTTCTTCTTTCTCCCCCACCCCTGATTAATCCCTAAAATTGGTAAATTGCAGTGGCATATCCAACTGGGCCTCGCGCAAGACCGCCATTGATTGCTGCAAATCGTCCCTCTTCTTGCCCGTCACCCGAACCTGATCGCCCTGGATCTGAGCCTGAACCTTCAGTTTTTCGGCCTTCACCAGCTTTACGATCTTTCGGCACAAATCACTGTCCAGCCCGGTTCGCACATTGATTTCTTGCTTCACCTGTTTGCCATAGGCCTGCATATCACCTTCTTCAAGACAGGCAATGTCAATTTTGTTTTTAAAGAGCGTACTTTTCAGCACGTCGAGCATCTGCTCCAGCTGAAAATCCACTTCGGCCCACAAAGTCACCACAAATTCATTGCGCTCAAACTTGGCGGCCACGCCCTTGAAATCAAATCGCGTGGTAATCAGGCGGTTTGCCTGATCTACAGAATTGGTCAGCTGGTGTTTATCGACCTCGGAGACGATATCAAATGATGGCATTGGTTCCTCCCTGCCAGAAACTCGGAAAGCAGGCATGATAGCAGAATCCGATCGCAATCAGGCTCGTGGACGCTAAGGCATTTAAATCAACAAATACCAGTGAAAAAAGCAAAAACACAGAGGGAGGGAGGAAAACGAAAGATAGAAAAGGGATAAAAGGGCTTACCGGCAGGGCTCTAAAGCTTCAGCTCAAATGCTGTGTTAGTGGCGCATCCATGCAGGCGAGGAGAACTGTATACATGTACAGCCCTGCCAGTAAGTTATTCCATAATATTCCTGGCGCACTGTAACGGTCAACCTTTTTCAGCCCCTTAGAGCAAAATTGTAGATACTGTACAGGCCATATAAATAAAGGCTTTTGGGGTTTGCAATTGCTCACATACCCCAAAGGGTCGAAATGGCAACAGCATTCTGAACAAGAAACGATGACTCCTCAGGAAAAAGCAGACGCCCAACAGCCAAAATGGAATAAGGGTCGGACCGGCCCGCAGATCCCGACCCATAAGATAGAGTCACAGAATAGAGAAAACCGCCAGCACGCAGAGCCACAAAATCAAACTGCGGCTCAGCAGAGGAATCAGCGCCTCCACCTCCTGCTCGGTAATCCCTTCTGAGGTAATCTCACGACTGTTCACATTCAACGAACCGTGAACACAGGTTTCCATCACCTGCTCCGTACTCATATCCACCGCCAACAGACAGTCTTTCCAGCGGCCGATACACCCCACAAAGTTACCCGCCAGAGCAAAACTCAACCCCAGAAGACGAACCACCGGCCATTCCAGCAACCAGCAAAGCCGCGCGCAGAGGCTTTTCACCTCGTCAGACTGCCCCTGAGCATTGCGGGCCAGGGACGCCAAACGGTACAACACAGCCCCGACCGCCCCGAGAATGACAAACCAGAAAATGGCCGCAAACCAACGCTCAAACCCCAGGTATCCGGCCCGCTGCAACACCTGTTCATGCAGGGTGGGCCAGTCTTCACAGGCCTCCACATCCACGCCCAAACGAGCGGCGTAATCACAGGCCACCTCGTTATCGTTGCGATGGTAGGCCTCGCAATAGCCTTCCAGCCACTCGGTGTAGTTGCCCCGCCCCAAGCTGTACAACAACAAGGGAATTGACACTAGAAAGTACAGCGACACCCAGCTCGTCTTCAACAGCGTAAGTATCAACCACAGCGCCAGCACCGGCAAAAACACCTGAGCGATCACTTGCAGGCCTGCGCCCGAGAACCATGTACGGGTGAGCTTCAGCCACTTCCGAAACCAGCCGTCGTGATGGAAGGCTTCTGCCGACCCCCAAAACTGAACCAGAACAAACACCGCGATGACGGCCACAAAGGTCATGACTCTCTCCTTGTTATTACTGTTTTGCGGTTAATGTTTAACGGCTTTGCCCGCTATTTCTCTCGTTTGTTTGCACAATGCGTCTCAGAACTCAAACCTGATCGAAAACGTGTCCAATCAAAACTGGGGCCCGGATCCGTCTTACGGCCAGGTGAAATATCACTGTGCCCGGCAATTCTGGCGGGCGTAATGCCTGGATGACGAGCCATCAGCGCCTCTGTGAGAGCCCGCAAGGCGGAATACTGCTCATCAGTGTAAGGCTGGTCATCGGTTCCTTCCAGCTCAATACCGATGGAAAAGTCATTACAGATTTCCCGCCCCTGAAAACTGGAATGCCCGGCATGCCATGCGCGGCCCACCGTCGGCACAAATTGCGTGACCCTGCCCTGTCGCTCAATGAAAAAGTGGGAGGAAACACGCACCCCCTCAATCTCCCGAAAAAAGGGATGCCGTGTGTGGTCCAGCTGATTGCAAAAAAACTGCTGCACACAGCCTGTTCCGAACTGCCCCGGTGGCAAACTGATATTGTGAAGCACCAATAACGAGATATCCGATGGGTCCGGCCGGGCGTCGTAATTCGGGGATTCTAAAGAATCAGAAGGCTCTGCGGTTTGTAGCCAACCGTCCACATCGATTGAAAAAGATTGTCGATCCCGATGGCTATCGGAACCAGTAGAGGTGTCATTTGAAGTCTGTGAAGTCATTGCAGAAGAGTACACAACTGCGATCCACTCCACCAGCAGAAAGCCCCGTCAGCGACAGCCAAAGCCTGTCGAAGGATATTTCCCCGATCCAGCCCATGCCCTTCGACAAGCTCAGGGCGCACGGCGGGTAAGCACTGCCCTTTGACAGATTCAGATTACGTCGAGATCAAGCAAGCTTGCCGCGAGACTCGCGCAGGTTGCCAATCACAGACTCCAGTGCTCGATCAAACAACATACCGTCATCCAAAATACTGAACGTGCCCTCTTCCAGCGCTTGAGCTAGTTCCACACGAGTCTTCTCCGCAACCTTCATACCGTTGCGGTTTACGAAGATGAACTTGTCCACTTTTTTGATGACAGCTGCCAACCGACAGCGGAACACCGGACGCCCGCCTTCGGCCACCTCAAACCAGGAACCTTGAGTAAAGCGATCCACCTGTCCCAACCAGGCGGCTGATACGACAGGCTCGGCAGGGGCAGCCTCTGTTTTTGTTTCTGTCTTTGCTTCAACGGGAACGGGTTCAGCAGAAACAGTTTCGGCTTGATTCTGCTCAGCCGGAACATCCTCCACTGCCGGATCAGCGACTGCAACAGCTTCAGCTCTCACTTCTTTTAAAGGAGCGTCATCTTCTACAGGTGCAGTCGTCTCAGCTTCCGCCGTTTCGGCCAATACATCCTGACTAACTGCCGCCACAGGCGCTTGAGGCTTCTCAGACTGACCACGCATACGCAGCAGGTGCTCGGCTTCCAGCTGCTGGAGCAGCTTATTCGCCTCAAAGGGGTTGTAAGAGATCACTTCAAACCCCTGACGTAAGCGCTTTAACAGTCCAGGCAGCATGGCCATCAACTGCTTACGCGCCTCGACATCAACAATACCGGTCACAGACCAGACCAGATCATCGACAACCTGACATGCATTCTTCCAGGCATCGCTGTCTTTGCCGTTTTTCAGCAACAACAGGAACATCAGGTTATGCCAGGGTTCTTCCAATATGTTAGATACGCACTGAGGCAACTCGCGGTCACCAATCTGACTTTGCAGCTGTTCGCTGACTTTAGAGCGGGCATACTCTGATTTCGCTTTGCCGTCTTCCGCATCCAGCGTGCGCTTTTCAAGCACGGTGGCCCGACGATGCTCTTTCTCTATAAAGGCGAGGAAGTCCGTCAACAAGCCATCGAAGATACTCACATCTTCATCAAAGTCGCTGATGACCGTCTCAACCACCGACGCCACTTTTTTGAACAACGGATCTTTCTCGAGCCCTTTTTCAGGTTCTTGCCAGCCCAATGCAGCGGTTGCCAGCTCGTTCAACAAGCGTCGGGCAGGGTGTGCGGAACGGTTGAAAAAGGATTTATCGACCACCGCCACTTTCAACATGGGAATTTGCAGACGAGCCAACAAACTTTGCATCGGTGCCGCCAGATTGCGGTCATCCAAAATAAACTGGAACAGCATATTGATCAGGTTCATCACGTCCTGATCCACGGCAGATAGGGCCTTTTCACCCCCTAAAGGCTGCTGCATCAATTGAGTCAGCTGCTCGGCATCCATCAAATTCGCCGGCCCCGGCTGAGCCAAAGTCACCTGAGGCACATGATTCTGTTGCAGCGACGTCAGGACACTGGCCAGCTCGTAGGCGCTGACGGAAGCTGAACCGCCTGCCGATGCTCCCTGACCTTGTTGTCCTTGACTATAATGCCCCTGGCTTGGCTGCGCCGGATTTTGCTGAACAGCAGAACCGGTGGAGACTCCACTTCCCGAGACAGGAGCCAACAGGTGGCGGAGCTGTTCCAGCACAGGCTCCTGAACACCGTCGTTACCGTAGGACTCTTGCGCGACGGACTGACCCTGCTCTGGCTGACGCTGATTATGGGGCGACGCTGCTTGCCGGCTGCTTGCCGGTGCACGCTGAGCCGTACGGGACGCCTCCTGACGACGCTGGCGCCGATCGGCTTGAGTCGTCAGAGAGGGAAGAACATTCTGCTGAATCAGAACGTCATTCAGCACCGTATAAATTTTGCTTAGCTGCGCCATCACCGCTTTATCGAACAGCTTCAATAACACCAGCTTGGCTTTGATATCAACGTCCAGCGGCTCAACAACGCGCCAGAAACTGTTGCACAGCACATCGGGGCCCACGGGATTATTTTGCTGATACACCTTGGCCGGTACCAGACTGTCCAGCCGCAAAGCGATGTGTTGAGCAGACTCAGCGCACTGATCCAGCACCTTGGCGATCATGCTTTCAACCGCCACCTGGAATTCAAGCTGATCGTTATCCACCAGCGTCAGGTCATCCAGCGTCAGGTTTTGGGCAAAGCCATTGTCGTTTTCAGGCACGACGCGCAATAAGTCAGAGTAAGCTTTATCCAGATTGAGAAAGAAATGTTTTTCGGTTTCGCGGCGCTTGAGGCGAACTTCACGCATGGCCTCGAAGTAGGTGTTTTGATCCTGATTGCTGGTGGCCTTGTCGGCCAGATCAAACAGGGCATCATCGGCCCCGTCAAAGAGGTTTCTCAAGGTCTGCTGGAACAGGGTAGAGGCTTTCTCACGAACACGGTGTACAGGGGCTGGCAAACGGGCAAGAGACACCTGCGCAGGGCGTCTTTCAGGGGTCGCCTGACCAGAGCCTCCGATCGAGACCACATTATTCGCAGCGACTTTTTTAGCTGTATTAGAATTCTGAGAGTCGTCAAACACCGTTTTTTGCCCCATTAATTGGACTGTGGATTGCCCTTGTATTCAGACACCGTTTCGGCATACTGAAAAACGTCGTCTAATTCCGCAATGTCATCGGAGTATAATGGAGCGGGAAAGGCGTGCCAGCGGTAAAAACCGTATTCGAGATGGCCATCACATTCTGATATAAGACGACCTTTTGCTTATAATATTTTTGGCTTTTGGAAGCACTTTCTAGACCTGACATTAATTAGCGCGCCAACGATTTATTCGCTCGTCAAACAGGCCAGCTACCCTCCAGAGGATTTTAAAGCAACTCATGCAACCTTCAGGCACCCCTAACGGCTCCCCCAACAACAATCGCAACAACAATCCCAACAACAGCCCTAATGACAACAACGACACGCGAGGCATGGGCAGAGGCATGTTGGTGGTATTTTGGCTGCTTATCCTGGGCCTGCTCACCTGGGGTTTCGGCAATTGGGAACACGAGCAGATCAACCCCAACAGCAACCCCATCAGCTCAGAAAACAGCCAGTATCGCGAAGTCATCCTGGACAGCAACCGCCAACACCACTACGTCGCCGGCGGCAAGATCAACGGGCAATCCGTCACCTTTCTGCTGGATACCGGCGCCACCGACGTGGTGATCCCGGCCGACCTGGCCAACAAACTGGGCCTGAAACGCGGACGCGCGGCCACAGCCCATACCGCCAATGGCAGCGTCCGGGTTTACGCTACCGAGCTGGACAACCTGCAACTGGGCAGCATCCGCCTCAACAATGTGCGTGCCAGCATCAACCCTGGCATGGACGGCGATGGCGTCCTGCTGGGCATGAGCGCCCTGCGATCCATCGACTTTCAGCAGCGCAATGGACAGCTGATTTTGAGACAGGACGCCCGAATGGAATAGGCCTTGCTTACCTGAAGAGGCTTACAGCGTATTTTCTCCAGCCAGAACACATTTCATCTCGAAATAATGTGCTAACGTTGCTGGCAGCCTTCTTAAACGCAGCATCATATTCCAAGGATTCAGGCCAATATGAAGATATCAATCCTCACACAACCGTTGGGACACAATTACGGGGGGTTACTCCAAGCCTATGCACTTCAAAAATACCTCCAGCAGATGGGGCACGAGCCAGTAACCCTTGACCGTCGCCACCCTGGCGGCCCACTCAAGGCACTCAAACACTTCATTCGCAATCTGCTCAAACTGGCAACGGGTAAAATTCAAACCCTGCCATCCGAGAAAAAGAAAAAAGCAGTCGATCAAAACTTGATTGCATTTCGCCACGCGCACATCAGCATGTCGCCATGCATCAAGACGCAACAAGCATTGCTGGCCTACTACCGAGAGAACAGCTTTGGCGCAGCCATCGTGGGCAGTGATCAGGTTTGGCGCCCCACCTACTCCCCTTGCCTACCCAACTTTTATCTGGATTTCCTCGATACTCTAGGCGTAAAAGTAAAAAGACTTAGCTACGCAGCATCATTTGGCGTCGATTCCTGGGAATACTCCCCCAAAGACACCGAGCAATGCCGAGAGCTGGCCCACAAGTTCGACGCCATTTCGGTTCGGGAACAATCCGCCGTAGAACTGTGTAAAAAGCACTTCGGCATTGACGCAGAGTGGGTCATAGATCCCACCTTGCTGCTTAACGCTGACGATTACCGAAAACTGCTTCCAGCTTCGAGCTCCCCTGCCCCTCTCGGCAAGGTTTTTTCCTATATCCTGGATGCAAAGCCCGAAGTAACGAAGATTCCGACAGATATCGCTCGCGAACTCGACAAAGAGCTACACCTTATCACCCCACACGACGCCATCACGTATACGTCGCCCTCTTCAGAAACAATGACAAAACCTAAAGTGGAAGAGTGGATTCAACAAATTGCAGAAGCAGACTTCGTTGTCACAGACTCTTTTCACGGATGCGTTTTTTCCATTATCTTTAACAAACCCTTTATTGCTATTGGTAACCGAAGAAGAGGCTTATCCCGTTTCCACTCTCTGCTCTCCATCTTTGGCCTTGAAACAAGGCTGATCGGAGCCCCGGAAGAAGCGACAACAGAGCTGGTCAACGCCCCCATCGAGTGGAGCAAGGTCAACAATATCCATCAGCAAAAACGAGAAGCTGCCAAGGCCTTCCTTGACAACAACCTAGTCCAGCAGTGACCCAAAGAGATAAGGAGGTCACAAACATGTTACCGCAACTTCTCAATGCTACCCCCAGCACTGGATTATGGGGTAATATGCGACATTATCCCGTGTATACAGGGCAACAATTACTGATAGAATCCTGTCACAACAAATACTGAGCAGAAGTAAATCACCATGATCGACTCAACCATCCCCGGACTCCTCGAAGACCTTAAACACAGCGTTAAATTCGCGCTAGCAGAGGACATCAAAGACGGCGACATCACCGCCCGTCTGATTCCCGAAAACGAGCAAGGGGAAGCTACCATCATCACTCGTGATGACTGTGTAGTTGCCGGAGTCCAATGGGTCAACGAAGTTTTCAGACAACTGGACAACAGTGTCACCGTCACCTGGCACGTCGCCGATGGCGACTACGTCAGTGCGAACTCTCCCTTGTTCAGCCTGACAGGTAGCGCCCGCTCCCTACTGACCGGCGAGCGTACTGCCCTCAACTTTCTGCAACTGCTCTCCGCCACGGCCACTGTCAGCAATCGCTACGCCAAACTGGTGGAAGGTACCGGCGTTAAGCTATTGGACACCCGTAAAACCATCCCCGGACTGCGCAGCGCCCAAAAATACGCCGTCACCTGCGGTAACTGCTACAACCACCGCATCGGCCTGTACGACGCATTCCTGATCAAAGAAAACCACATCGCCGCTTGCGGCGGCATCACCGAAGCCATCACCACCGCCAAGCAACAAGAACCCGGCAAACCCGTCGAAGTGGAAGTGGAAAACCTCACCGAATTCAAAGAAGCCCTAACCGCCGGTGCCGACATCATCATGCTGGACAACTTCTCGCTGACAGACATGCGCGAAGCCGTAGAGTTTAACAAAGCGCAGAGTGGCAACACCAAACTGGAAGCGTCTGGCGGAATTACTGATGAGACTTTGAGACCGATTGCTGAGACTGGGGTGGACTATATTTCGATTGGGGCGCTGACGAAGGATTGTAAGGCGGTGGATTTGTCGATGCGGTTTAAGATGTAGACTCTAGAGGCACAACTCCGTCCTCTATCACCATAAGGTAAGCGCACAAATAGCAGTTCCTCAGAACACATAGACTAATAACGACACTGTAGGCGGTTATAGAATCATGGAGCAGCGCCAAACGACCTTACTGTCCCTAATTTGCCCAGTTTATAACGA
>NZ_CBFIHX010000060.1:0-22255 GCF_965662505.1 Pseudomaricurvus sp.
TGGTGTTATCGGAATTTTCCTGCCGATCATGCCCACCACGCCTTTTATACTCCTTGCTGCATGGTGCTTTGCCGAGTCCAGCCCTCGCTTTCATCACTGGCTGCGCAACCATAAGCACCTTGGGTTGATTGTGCGTTCCTGGGAGGACGGTAAAGGCATTCCTCTCAAGGTTCGTAACCGTATTATTTTCCTGTTGTGGTTCAGCCTGTGTTTCTCAGCGTTTCTGATTCAAATCTGGTGGGTTGCACTGATCTTTTTTGTGGGTGGCATCGCCGTCACCATTTACATGATGCGGCAACCCATTCTCGATGTGAACGATGCAGAAGCGATTGGCCCACCTGAAGACTTGAGCAAGCCAGCCAAGCTCGATCCCGATACGAAGCCTGAAAAGTAAGGGCGTTAATTTCTGCTAACTTTCTGAGAGTCAGCCTTTCCAGAGAGCTTGTCTAACGTCTACACTCTGATTGTTGTCGCTTACGCTTAAAATCTGATCTTCAATATTGCAGTGCAGTAGCATGCTGCGCTCGGTCATGGTGCCCAGTTGCTCAATAGCCGCTTGATCCAGATTGATCACGCTGAGGTTGTCAAATCTCTGGGCCAGGGTTTTGGTTTGCTCCCACCAGAGTTCTGCTGAGTGGCCGCTGTAACAGTAAACTTTGACTGCCTGAGCTTTGCCGCAAGCCTGACGTAGCCGCTTTTCATCGGGTTGCCCGAGCTCAATCCAGAGATCAATCTGATCGCTGTAATCCTTAACCCACAAATCCGGTTCGCTGTCGGTGCTGATGCCTTTGGTAAAGTTCAGGCGGGGTTCAGCGTTGAGAGCAAATACTGCCAATCGAGCCATCATTCGTTGATCGGTCTCAGATGGATGACGAGCAAGCGTAAGTGTGTGCTCGTCATAGTAATAACGATCCATGTCGGCGATATTCAGAGTTGCTTTGAAGACAGTTGCTTTAAGAGCCATTGCGCACCAGCTGCTATTGGGTAGAGGGTTGGTTTCGTTGCCTGTAATCTGGCAATTAAAGACTGGTCAATAATATTAACCCAAAGGAATTATTGTACTCTGTTTGTTGTCCTATAGTTTGAAAATTATAGAGACTACACATTATCGAAGCTGAAAATTACAGTCATTGAAGCGTGTCAGAAGCCTTGCGGTGATTAAATTGTTTCCAAATAAACAGGAGTTTTGTATGCAGAAATTAACCATTAAACACAGCGCAGTGACGCTGCTTTGCTGCGTGTTGTCGATTGGGCTATACGCTGCCAGTGCTCAGGCTGAGGATCAAACCCCACAAGTGTCCAGTTCTGCAACCGGTGTGATCGAAGCGACACCGGATATCGCCATTATGAACGGTAAGGTTATGGTTCAGGAGGAAACACCTGAAAAAGCGGTTTCTGAAGCACGAATCAAACTCGACAATGTCATCCGTTATATTAAAAGTGAGGGTGTTAAGGCCGAAGATTTGCAGGCGGCACAGGTTCTGGTGAATCCAATCTGGCACTATCAGAAAGACAAGCCTCGTCAATTGACTGGGTACCAGGCTTACGCGGACTTCACTGCAAAGGTTCGTGATGTCAGAAAGCTGTCGGCGCTTTACGGTGGGTTGATAAAAGCCGGTGTTACTGAGTTGAACCCCACCAGTTTTGATTTCAGTTTGCGAGAAGATCTTGAGCTACAAGCGATCAGCAAGGCTGTCGAGCTGGCCAAGAAGAAAGCAGAGGCAGGTTTGAAGCCACTGGGTCAACAAGTGGGCGATGTATTGTCTATGAATGTCGACACCCGCTGGCAGCAGCCTCCTATGTACAAAACCTCACGCATGGTCATGAGTGCCGAAGCCGATATGGTAGGTGCCGCACCAGAAGTGAATATTGGTAATCAGGCTATTCAGGCGACGATTTCAGTGACGTTTGAAGTGAAATAAAAGCGAAGAAGATAAAAGCGAAGAAGAGAGTGGGGCGCGGGTATAGAGTGTAAAGCGCGAGTGCTTTGCACCCCGCGCTTTCACTGACACTTATATCAGTACTGGGACGTGGGCAGGTGGACTGTAAAACCTTCCATATCTTCAGTGACATAGATCTGGCAGCTTAAGCGGCTGTTTTCTTTGGGCTCAACCACCGCTTCGAGCATGTCTTGCTCCTGGTCTTCGGGGCCGGCAAGCTTGTTTACCCAAGCCTCATCAACATAGCAGTGGCAAGTTGCACAGGCGCAGGCGCCGCCGCATTCCGCAAGAATCCCATCAATCATGTTATCGACAGCCCCTTGCATAACACTTTCACCGACGGCAACGTCCGCTTCGTATTCAGTCCCGTTGGCTTCTATGTACTTAATCAGTGGCATGGCTACCTCGCTGTGGCATTTTATTAATGTGTTCGTTAAGTGAGCTGCCGGGCCTCAAATCCCGGCGGGGGTATTCTACGACATTTTTACGTGCCTGTGATGGGGGGCGCGTACTGAAATCGTGCGCGATAGGCACGCGGAGTGAGTCCAGTCTTACGCTGAAACAATCGACTGAAAGAACTTAAATCGTTATAGCCCACCTGCAGCATGATGGTTTCTATGCTGCTGCCACTGCTTTCCAGCAGTCTCTTGGCGGCATCGATGCGGAGATTTTGCAGGTATCGATTGGGGGTTATGTCCATAACCTGTTTAAAGCGGCGGATCAGCGTGCGTGAGCTGACATTAAGGTGAGTGGCCAGCTTTTCGAGGGCTCCGGGCTCTTTCATATGCACCTGAAGCCAGGTTTGAGCATCCGCAACCAGAGAATCATTGTGCTGCAGCTGTTGCTGAAGTGTGAGGTAGGGGGTTTGTTCAATCTGGTTGTTGTCTACCAGCATCAACTTTGAGGTCAGAGAGGCGATTTGCTGACCCATATAGCGTTCAATGAGTTGCAGCGCCATAAGCGAATCGGTACTGCCTGCACCTGCGACCATCACATTGTCAGCGTTAATCAGTAACTGATTAACATCCAGTGTCACTTTAGGATAAAGACGCTGGAAAAGGTCTGAGAGCCACCAGGTAGTGGTTGCCAATTTGCCGTCCAGTAGCCCCGATTCGGCTACCAGGAAGGTTCCGGTGCACAGGGTCATGACCAGAGCGCCGTCTTCACCCCGTTGTTTAATCCACTGTGTCAGCGGTCTTTGTCGCTTAACAAAGTCGGGAAACTCTTCTTTATTGCTGTATTTGGACGCGGCAACCATCACCATGTCGGTCTCGGTGGCGTTCTGCAGGGTCGTGTCCACGGCCATGCGAATGTTTGTGGCTGTGCGAATAGGTTTTCCGTCCACAGACGCCAGCTGCCATCGGAACAGGATTTCCTGGGTTTCGTAGCGCTTCTGCCACTGCAAGTTGGCAATGTCGAGCATGTCCAGCAGGTTTGTGAAACTGGAGGGACGGCATCCGTCATACACGGCAATGGTAATCGTTGGCATAGTGATAAATTCGGTGGTGGATAGGAAACTCTTTTGTCAGAAGTTTCGAGTTTAGCCTGAATTATTCGCCTTGATATAGGTGCTAACAGGACAATTGTGGCGATATTTGCGGATAAAATGCTAAAAGCGACATTGTTTTGGAGCGAGGGGAGCGGGAGAGAAGGCTGTACGGTCGCAGTTTTTGTTGGGCAGAAGCGAGTCACTTCTGCCCGTGTGCCTAGAAGCTATAGCGTGTGAAAAGACCTTACGATCAGTCTTCGTCGAACATTTCCGGCTGTTCTGCAGAAATTACACTCAACAGTGGTTGAAAGCTGAACAAGCCGGCGAATTCACTGCCCACAGTTTCATGGGTGACTCGGGCGCTCTCAGGGCTGATCAGTTTGGGTGTACCTGCTGCTTCAGCCATGAGTTGGGCCTGGCAGGTTCGCTCCATAGTAATGTACCACCAGGCGGCTGATTCAACACTCTCGCCGACGGTTAACAGGCCGTGGTTTTGCAGAATTGCGGCTTTGTTGTCGCCCAGTGCCGCAGCAATTCGCTCGCCTTCACCCATATCCAGTACAACACCGGTAAAATCATCGAAAACAGCATGATCATCATAGAATGCACAGGAATCCTGAGTGATTGGGTCTAGTTTTCGGCCTAAGCTCGCCCAGCTCTTGCCGTACACGGAGTGGGTGTGGGCCGCGGCGGTTACATCGGGACGGGCTTTGTGGATGTGTGAGTGGATGGTAAATGCAGCGCCATTGAGCAGCCCGTTACCCTCAACAACCTGTCCTTCATGATTGACCAGTAACAGGTCAGACATCTTAATTTGTTTGAACGACATGCCCATTGGGTTGACCCAAAAGTGATCCGTTTTCTCAGGATCGCGAACGGTAATGTGGCCGGCAACCCCTTCGTCGAAACCAAACTTGCCAAACAGGCGAAAAGCCGCAGTCAGCATGCGCTTGCGGTGAATGCGCTGCGATTCAGGTGTTTCGCCCTCATTCATTTGCGGCAGGCCGCCTTCGGTATTCATTACGATGTTGTTAGCTGCGTCAGTCATCACTTTCTCCACTGAGTTTTTGATCGCCAGGTGAGTTGTTGCCAGGGCGATAACGTTTGTTATGTGTGTCAGTCTAGTCTGATGCGAAGGTTGGCGACTGTAACCTATATGACAAATTGCGAAATAAGCCACTCAGTAGCGGTTTCCACAGACGGTTTGAGGATCGTGATAGAATCCCGTTTTTTGTGATTAAGTCCCCCAGGCACGTATTTTCGGTAGAGCCTGAAGGGGGACGAAACCTTAGAGGTAGGTTATGGGTGAGTTAAAGGCCGGTGTATACCGTCATTACAAAGGGCAGGACTATCAGATTTTTGAAGTGGCACGACACAGCGAAACGGAAGAGCCGCTGGTGGTGTATCGCTGCCTTTACGGTGACTACAGCTGGTGGGTGAGACCTCTGACGATGTTTCAGGAAACTGTCACCATTGAAGATGAAGTCATCCCCCGATTTGAATACGCCGGGGCTTTTGATTCCACCAAATACCCTCAGGCTCCAGCCCGTGAGTTCATGGCATGATATGGGCTTGCCCTCTGTGTCAGGGCCTTTTGAGGGTGACAGAGTCGGGAGTCGTGTGCGACGCCAACCATAAGTTTGATCGTGCCAAGCAGGGCTATCTGCATTTACTGCCTGCTCATCACAAACGCAGTCAGACCCCGGGTGATGACCGGCAAATGCTGTTACAGCGACGAGAGTTTCTCGGCGCGGGTTTCTATCAGCCCCTTGCTGAATTGCTTCAGCGTCAGTGGCTGCGGGTAGTGCAGAGTCAGGCACAGCGTAATTCGTCACCAATTGCTAATGAGCCTGTAACTCTGCTCGACAGCGGTTGCGGTGAGGGGTACTACCTGCAGCAATTGCAGCAAGCCTCAGGGCCTTGGGCTGAACAGGCTTCCCTGAATGGTATCGATATTTCCAAAGAGGCGGCTAAGCTGGCGGCCAGATCCCTGTCATCTGTAGATGTTGCCGTGGCCAGTGGTTTTCAGCTGCCAGTGCGGTCGGATTCTGTCGATGTCCTGTTACGCGTGTTTGCCCCGGGTGATAGCAGTGAAGTAGCGCGAGTGCTTAAACCTGAAGGGGAGTTCTGGCGAGTAGTACCTGGTCCCGAACACCTTGTGGAACTTAAGCAGGCCTTGTATCGAGACGTCAAACCTCATGTTCTTCCAGAAGCTCCTGAGGGCTTTGAGCTGGTCGGGCAGGAAAACCTGCGGTTCCCGCTTCATTTGGACAGTAATCAAGCTGTACGACAATTGCTGGAAATGACGCCGTTTGTCTGGCGAGGAAGTCGTGAAGGGAAAGAGCAGTTACAGACTGCGGATGGTCTGGAGGTGACCGCGGAATTTGTGTTGCAGCGCTATCGTGTTTGCGCAATCCGAGATGAGGCTGAAGGCTTTCGTTTAGGCAAGGCTGAAGGCTCTTGTTTAGGTGAGGCTGAAGGCTCATGAGTTCGACGAATACAGAGTCTCAGACACAGGATCAGCACTGGATGAGTGTTGCTCTTGAGTTGGCTGCAAAAGCCGAGGCATTGGGTGAGGTGCCTGTAGGCGCGGTTGTGGTCTTGGATGACGTGGTGATTGGGGAGGGATGGAATCAGCCCATCAGCGGTTGTGACCCCACTGCGCACGCTGAAATTATGGCATTACGCAGTGCGGCAAAACAGCAGAGTAACTATCGGCTGCCTGAGGCGACCCTTTACGTGACTCTAGAGCCTTGCACAATGTGTGCGGGTGCCATTATCCACAGCCGGGTGAAGCGAGTTGTGTTTGCTGCCCCCGAGCCCAAGGCTGGCGCGGTCATCAGCAATGGCTCAGTGTTTGATCGTGAGGAAATGAATCATCGTGTGGAATACACCGGGGGCGTTGGTGAGAACCAGGCGGTGCAATTGATTCAGGCATTTTTTAAGCGCCGCCGTGAGGAAGCCAAGGCGGCGAGGAAAGCCAGGAAGGCGGGCGGATCCTCTTCAGCAGGGTAAGAGGGTGATTGTGGAACATTAAGTGACGAGATGCCGTGCCTCTCATGCCCGATTCAGAGCAGAGAGATCGTCTGTTCGCTATCGTCGCCTTCATAGCTGGCGTTGGTGGGGCTAACTTCAGTATTCTCTTCGAACCTCGCGGCTGCAGCCAAGCGGCGCTGCTGAATCTGATGATGCCAGGCGATCGTGTTGTGAAAGTTGCGGATATTCTTGACGTATTCCACCGGCTCCCAACCGCGTGCGTACCCGTGACGGGTGGTCCGGTAATACTTGCGTTTGGCCAGCAGAGGCAGATGTTTACTGACATCTTCCCATTTATCGGGATTACCACCCATGCGCTGAGTTAACACCCTCGCATCTTCCATGTGACCAAAGCCGATATTGTAAGCTGCCAGAGTGAACCAGGTGCGATCGGGGCCTTGAATATCTTCAGGAATACGATCGAAAATCTTGCGGAAATACTTGGCTCCACCTGAAATGCTTTGTTCAGGGTCCAGTCGATTGGTGACCCCCATTTCTTTGGCGGTCACTTGAGTCAACATCATCAATCCACGAACCCCGGTATGAGAGCGTGCGCGGGGGTTCCAGTGGGATTCCTGATAGCTGATAGCAGCCAATAATTGCCAGTCTAGGTCGTACTCCTCTGCGGCTCCTTGCAGGGATGCTTGCCATTTCGGCAGGCGGGTCTCCAGGCGGCGGGCAAAGGTGGTTGCGCTGCCTGCGTCCATGGTGTGCATGTCGCCGTAAAAGCGTTTGTTCATCGAGGCCAGCAGGCCGTCGTCTTGAGCCGAGCTCAGGAATTCGTTGGCACGATCAAAAAGGGTGTCATCAGCACTTTTGGGGAAGGCCCAGGCTAATGATTTGGCGTCATCTGAAATGGAGAACGCCTTGCGTGCGCGCGGATAGAGGTTGCGGCTCAACTTATAGGAATTTGAATCGACAATGGCATAATCAATAACGCCGTTATCCACCAGTTCCATCAAATCGATCATTTCCAGATCCGATTGCTCGTGCCAGCGAAGCTCAGGATGCTCTCGTTGCAGTTGACGCAGACGTTCAGCGTGGGCGCTGTTGGAAATCACCAGAATGCTCTTGCCGTACAGATCTTCAATGCTTGAGGGGCGTTTGCTGCCCGAGCGATAGAGAAGTTCCTGTGACACGGACATATAAGAGTCAGTAAAACGGATACCGTCTGCGTGTTCTTCTGAGATGCTCAAGCCAGCTGCGGCCAGTTCGCCACGATGACTGCCAACAGAATCAAAGATATCTCTGAAGTTCTCTTCTTCGGTAATTTCCAACTCAACACCGAGAGAGTCAGCAAAGGCTTTTGCCAGCTTGTATTCGTAACCGTCCAGTCCCTGACGCCCTTCGTAATAGGTGGTCGGGCCATTGCGGGAAATGATAGTGAGCTTGCCCTCAGAAAGGACGCTTTCCAGTGCGGTAGGGGTATGACTTGCAGAAATCAGCAACGGAAGACAAGCGGCCAGGCCCAGTTTGGCCAGGCTGCGAACGTGACGCGGCTTGCGCAGATTGTAAAGGCTCAGCTTGCTGTGTTGCATTCGAGTCTCCCGTAGAGTTTCACTTCCTGTGGCGGCCATTCCTTACGACTAGAGTCTTGAGGATGAACTCAAGACATCTTCAAGTACTGATTTCAAAGTCACACAATCATTAGGACAATTATCCTTTGTGTACCATGAATAGAAGATTAATAGTCTGGCCAGTACAAATTTTGCGCGATTTTAGCGGTTAATCCCGTGAGCTGCTAGATTGTTTTTCCTGTTTAATTATAGTAAGGACTTGTTACATTGCGCGACAAAAAAGTAATTATTTGTGACCGGAACAGTCAAAAACGTAACCGAGAAAGCGGGGCGGGGCTGTAGATTCAGATATCGTCTGATGTGTAGCGTTAGTTTTCACTTCGCTTCAGGTGTTGGGTTTGTATTTGTTGAGACTCAAGGCTTTTGTTGCTGCCAGACGTAGGGATATCCAGTACAATAGCGGCCTTTTCGAGCTGCAGCTGCCCTTGGCGCAAAGATTTGTTTCATTTGGGACGAATCTTGAATTCTGAGACCCTTCGCATAGGGTTATCGGGAGTAAACGTTGTTTATTTTGCCAGCAGACTGACTCGATGGCCTAAATATCTCCAGATATCACCAAAACCAAGAGGTTTTACGCGACTATGCTGACCCTGCGCGGCGCTCCGGCACTTTCTGATTTCCGTACCCAAAAACTGCTCACCAGCCTGCAACAAGCTGATTCTTCCGTGAAGGGGGTTTACGCTGAATTTGTTCATTTTGCAGAGCTTGAATCAGATCTGTCCAATGATGAGTTGGATGTGTTGCAGCAGTTGTTAACTTACGGACCGAAAGCGGAGTCTCAATCTCCCGGTGGAACTCTGTTTTTAGTCGTTCCCCGTCCCGGTACGATTTCTCCATGGTCTTCCAAGGCCACCGATATTGCCCATAATGCCGGGTTGAGCAAGGTTCAACGCCTCGAGCGCGGTGTGGCCTATTATGTAGATGCCGGCAAGGGCAGCAAGGCATCCGAAATTGCTTCTCTGCTTCACGATCGTATGGTCGAGACGGTATTTGAACAGTTGTCTGACGCCGAGCAATTGTTTAGTCATGAAGAGCCCCGTCCACAAACCAGCGTTGATGTTCTGAGCGGCGGTCGTGATGCGTTGTCGACCGCCAACCGTGAGTTGGGTCTGGCTCTGGCCGAAGACGAAATCGATTATCTGGTCGACAGCTTTAACGGTCTGGGTCGCAACCCGGTAGACGTTGAGCTGATGATGTTCGCTCAGGCCAACTCCGAACACTGTCGTCACAAGATCTTTAATGCCAGCTGGACGCTGGATGATGTGGATATGCCGAATTCCCTGTTTGGCATGATCAAACACACCTACGAGATGGGTGGCGACGATGTTCTGTCGGCCTATGCGGACAACGCTTCTGTGATTTCAGGCAGCAAGGCGGGTCGTTTTTATCCGGACCCAGAAACCAAGACTTACGGTTTCAATCAGGAAGACATTAATATCCTGATGAAGGTTGAGACTCACAACCACCCAACGGCAATTTCTCCATTCTCGGGTGCCGGTACCGGTGCTGGTGGCGAGATTCGCGATGAGGGTGCAGTGGGGCGCGGCTCCAAACCAAAAGTAGGCCTGACCGGCTTTACCGTATCCAATCTGCAAATCCCGGGTTACAGCCAGCCCTGGGAGCAGGACACTGTTAGCGGCAAGCCTTACGGTAAGCCCAATCGTATTGTCACAGCTCTCGATATCATGATTGAAGGCCCAATCGGTGGGGCTGCTTTTAATAATGAATTTGGTCGTCCTAATATTTGCGGCTACTTCCGTACTTTTGAAGAAAATTTCGATGGTGAACGTCGTGGTTATCACAAACCAATTATGCTGGCCGGTGGCTACGGCAACATCAAGGCTGAGCACGTAGATCAGGACGAGTTTGAGCCCGGCGCCAAGCTAGTGGCTTTGGGCGGTCCGGCTATGTTGATTGGTCTGGGTGGCGGCGCTGCTTCTTCTATGACTTCCGGCTCTTCATCTGAAGATCTGGATTTTGCCTCAGTACAACGTCAAAACCCTGAAATTGAACGCCGCTGTCAGGAAGTGATCGATCAGTGCTGGCAGTTAGGTGGTAAAAACCCCATTGCGTTTATCCACGATGTGGGTGCGGGTGGTTTTTCAAATGCCTTCCCTGAACTGGCCAAAGACGGTGGTTGTGGGGCGAATTTCGAGCTGCGTAACATCAATAACGATGAGCCGGGCATGAGTCCGCTGGAAATCTGGTGTAACGAGGCTCAGGAACGTTATGTAATGGCCATCATGCCGGAAGATCTGGCCCGCTTTGAAGCTATCTGTCAGCGTGAGCGCTGCCCGTATGCGGTTGTGGGTGATGCAACGGCCGAAGATCATATTGTATTGAACGATACCCATTTCGATACCAAGCCTGTTGATCTGCCGATGTCGGTTCTGTTTGGCAAACCGCCCAAAATGCACCGCACGGCCGAAAAGCGTCACTATGAAACACAGTCTCTTGAAACTGCGGGTCTATCTTTATACGACGCAGCTGAGCGTGTTATTCAGCATCCTACCGTTGCCAGCAAAAGCTTCCTGATTACCATTGGTGACCGCTCGGTAACCGGGCAAGTGGTTCGCGATCAGTTTGTTGGCCCGTGGCAGGTGCCGGTAGCCGATTGCGCTGTTACGACTCAGGCCTACGACACATACGCCGGTGAGGCTATGAGTATGGGTGAGCGTACTCCGACCGCTCTGCTGGACGGTCCTGCGTCCGGTCGTATGGCCATTGGTGAATCCATTACCAACATTGCTGCTTCACGCATCGAAAAACTGTCTGACGTGAAGTTGTCGGCCAACTGGATGTGTGCGGCGGGTCATCCCGGTGAAGATGAAAAGCTCTACCGTACGGTAGAGGCCATCGGAATGGAGTTGTGTCCAGAGCTGGGCATCACGATTCCTGTGGGTAAAGATTCCATGTCCATGCGCACCGCGTGGGAAGAGGATGGTAAGGACAAGGCGGTAACTGCACCTCTGTCTTTGGTGATTACCGCTTTTGCTCCAGTGACCGATGTTCGCAAGACCGTGACGCCTCAGTTGCGCACCGACAAAGGTTCTACCGATTTGCTGTATCTGGATCTGGGGAACGGTAAAAACCGTTTGGGTGCTTCCATTTTGGCGCAGGTTTACAACCAAATTGGTGACACTCCAGCCGATCTGGACAGCGCTGCACAGTTGAAAGGTTACTTTGCCGCGATGCAGGAAAGCCTGGAAGCCGATCAGATTCTGGCCTATCACGATCGTGGTGACGGCGGATTGTTTGCAACAGTTGCCGAGATGGCGTTTGCCGGTCACACCGGTGTCGATATCAACATCGACGGTTTGGGCGCGGACCCACTGGCGATTCTGTTTAATGAAGAGCTGGGCGGTGTGATTCAGGTCCGCACCACCGACAGCGAAGTCATCATGGAGCGCTTTAAGAAGGCTGGCGTTGCCATTACCAAGCTGGGTTGGTTGAACACTCACAATACGGTTCGTGTCGAATATGAAGGTGATGTCATTTATGACGAATCCCGTTCAGAGCTTCAGCGGATGTGGAGTGAAACCAGCTATCAGGTTGCTGCACTGCGGGACAATGCAGACTGTGCGAAAGCTGAATTTGAATTAATTACCCAGGTGAACCCTGGTTTGAGTGTCGACCTGACATTTGATCAAAACGAAGATGTTGCCGCTCCATTCATCAATAAGGGCGTTCGTCCGAAAATGGCTGTGTTGCGGGAGCAGGGCGTCAACGGTCATGTTGAAATGGCTGCGGCGTTTGATCGTGCCGGCTTCGATGCCGTCGATGTTCATATGAGCGATGTTCTATCGGGCCGAATCAGTCTGGAAGACTTTAAAGGTTTGGTGGCCTGTGGTGGTTTCTCTTACGGGGATGTTCTCGGCGCCGGTGAGGGTTGGGCCAAGAGTATTTTGTTTAATTCCCGCGCTCGCGATCAATTCCAGTCATTTTTCCACCGCGAAGACAGCTTCAGTCTTGGGGTGTGTAACGGCTGCCAGATGATGTCGAATCTGAAAAGTCTGATTCCGGGTGCCGAGCACTGGCCACACTTCGTGCGTAACGTGTCTGAGCAATTTGAGGCGCGTTTCAGCATGGTGGGTATTGAGCAATCCCCATCGGTATTGTTTGACGGTATGGCAGGCACAAAAATGCCAGTGGCGGTGGCACACGGTGAAGGGCGGGCAGAATTTGCCTCCGAACAAGCTATGGAAGCCTGTCACAACAGTGGGTTGGTCTCCATGCGCTTCCTGGATAATCATCAGCATTACACGGTCGATTATCCGGCGAACCCCAACGGTTCTCCGAAAGGGATTACCAGTTTGACCACTGAGGACGGCAGAGCCTCCATCATGATGCCTCACCCGGAGCGTATTTTCCGTGCGGTCAACAATTCCTGGCATCCAGATGATTGGGAAGAGGATAGTGGCTGGATGCGTTTGTTCCGCAATGCACGTGTGTTTGTAGGCTAATAGATAGCCTGGTGTTGAAACAGAAATGTGCTGCCCCTTTTATGAGAGGGCGGCACACTTCAGTTTTATTGAGTATGCCCAATCGCATCGGGCATACGTTTTGAGCCTGTTAAGGTTTTTATCGTATAGCAGGTTGCCTGCTTTGATTATCTTCACGTCCGCTAGAGACGTCTCCCCGGAATTTTGTCACTCCGACTTAGGGTGTGACATCGCTGTTATCGACAGCTCACGAGTCAGAGCCCTGTGAATCAGGTTTTGCCCTGCATTTTGTCGTGTCCGTTATACAGCTAAAGTTTTTGTGTTTACGAATTTTGTCATTTTAGTAGCAGGGGTTTTCCATGGTTAATACGTTTTTAATCATTTTGTCCTTAGCGGCACTTCTTTGTATCATTTTTGAAGAAGTGATCCACATTAATAAGGCCAAAACGACGCTCTTTTTCGGCTGTTTTTCCTGGTTGTGTCTGTTTGCTCAGGCGTCCGGCGTGGAAGGGCAAGAGCATATCAATGAGGCTCTGAACGAAAACCTGTTGGAGATTGCCACCCTGTGGTTATTTCTGATGTCGACCATGACGTTTGTGGCTTATCTGAATGCCAAGGGCATGATTCAGAATGTGGTTAGGCGAGTTTTTCCCAGTGAAATGTCTACCCGGGCGCTGTTGTTTCAGGTCGCTTTCTTTGCGCTGATTCTGTCTTCTATTTGTGACAATGTCACCGCGACACTGGTGAGTTTAGGTCTTGTTCAGGCGTTTAATCTGGATGTTAAATCCAAGCTGAAGATGGCTGCGCTGGTCGTTTTTGCAGTCAACTCGGGTGGTGTGGCATTGATTACCGGCGATGTGACCACGTTGATGATCTTCCTCGATGGGCATGTCACCATGTCGCAGTTGTTAATGCTGCTGGTGCCATCGGCCGTGGGTGTGATTGCCCTGGCTTTATTGTTCAGTATTAATATGTCAGGCCAAATTTCACTTGAACCTGTGAAAGAAAGTTTTCGCGGCGTTGATGTGGTTATCGCAGTTGTGTTCTTCACTACCATTTTGTCGACGATGTTACTGAACTTTCTTTTTTCAGTGCCTCCCGTACTGACATTCTTGCTCGGCCTGTCGGTTATGTTTTTGGTGGGCGCATTCTCCCGTATGAATAAAGATGAGTTGCAGATTCTGGAATACATTCGTCAGGTCGAGTATGACACCTTGTTGTTCTTCCTCGGGATTCTGTTATTGGTCGGCATGCTGAAAGAGATTGGTGTTTTGGATACGCTGGCGCACTTTTACGCCCAGTTTGATCCCTCGTATTCGAATTTTGCTGCGGGCGCGTTCTCTTCGTTGCTGGATAACGTACCGTTGACCGCGGCACTTCTGAAGGCGGGGCCGGGTCTGGCAACACCTGAGTGGCTGGGGCTGACTTACGCCGTGGGTGTCGGTGGCTCATTGCTGGCGATTGGTTCTGCGGCTGGTATTTTGGCTATGAGCAAAGTGAAAGAGCTGACGTTTGTCAGCTATCTGCGCTATTTACCGGCCTTGTTGGTGGCTTATACGGTGGGTTATGTCGTTACTGTCTGGCTGGCTCATGCAGTGATTCCTGCCTGATCCTCTCTCTCAGTCGAGACGGAGCCCGAGTGCTCGGATTGAGGCGTCTTGTGGCGCAATAGAGGAGCAGGGGTGGGTTTAGGTCATGGGGAGCTCGGTGTGATAGAATGCGCGGCCATTTATTCAGAGAGTAGTCAAAATGTCTGATACTTTTGAAACATTAGAGCAAAAAGCCAGCTATGGTATTGGCCGCCAGATGGGCGATCAATTGGTCAATGCCCCATTTGAAGGCTTTGACGTAGCTGGAGCTTTGGCGGGTTTTACCGATGGCATCCAAAACGGTGACTATCAAGTTCAGCCTGAGCAAATCAACGAGGCTTTCCGCGAAATTCAGGCTCGCTTGCAAGCAGCCGAAGCTGAGAAGGCGACCGCTTTGTCAGCAGAAGGTCAGGCGTATTTGGAAGAAAATGCCAAAAAAGATGGCGTGACTGTGACTGAATCCGGTCTGCAGTACGAAGTTCTGGTTGCCGGTGAAGGTGATAAGCCTACAGCCAGCTCCACCGTTCGTACCCATTACCACGGCACTTTGATTGACGGCACTGTATTCGACAGCTCTGTAGAGCGTGGCCAACCGGCTGAATTCCCGGTCAATGGCGTTATCGCTGGCTGGACCGAAGCTCTGCAAATGATGCCTGTGGGTTCAAAGTGGCGTTTAACCGTACCGTACAGCCTGGCCTATGGTGAGCGCGGTGCTGGTGGTGCTATTGGGCCATACTCGACTCTGGTATTTGAAGTTGAGCTGCTGGATATTATCTAATATCCCGCTGCCTTAAGCGCCAAATACAAAACCGAAGCTGGTTATGCCAGCTTCGGTTTTATTTTGCCTGTCGATTTTGATTCTCCCTTCCCGTCTCATCTGAACAATCTTTTTCATCACACCTGATAACTCCCTCTTTTGCGTGACCTGGAGTCACCTTAATCTTCCAGCTATGCTTTTAATTGAATAATAATTCGGTTTATAATCAGTCCACAGAGTGTCTGGTTCAGTATTACACTTACAGAACGAGGCATTAACTTCCATTAAATTGATGAGTGACGATCATGTCTGTAATTGAGCATACGACTTCCTATTACGCGGCGAGCGCGAACCCCAGCCCCAAGCGTGATGCCTTGCAGGATTCCGTGACTGCCGATGTGGCGGTGATTGGCGGTGGTTTTTCGGGGATCTCATCAGCTCTGCATTTGGCCGAAAAAGGCTTCAAGGTTGTGGTGTTGGAGGGCGCTCGAATTGGCTGGGGGGCGTCTGGTCGCAATGGCGGTCAGATCGTTAACAGCTACAGCCGCGATATGGATGTCATTGAAAAGATGTACGGTGTAGATACCGCAAAAGCACTGGGATCCATGGCGTTTGAAGGCGGAGACATCATTCGTGAACGCATTAAAACCTATAATATCGATTGTGACCTGAAAAGCGGCGGTATCTTCGCAGCGGTTACTGCGAAGCAGTTTAAAGGGCTGGAAGAACACAAGGCTCTTTGGGAGCGTTACGGTCACACCGATCTGGAATTGCTGGATAAAAGCGCCGTCAGACAAGAAGTGCAAACTGACCGCTATGAAGGCGCGCTGCTGGATAAGCGTAGCGGCCATATACACCCACTGAACCTGGTTTTAGGGCAGGCTGCCGCGGTTGAGTCTTTGGGTGGCACCATCTATGAGCAGTCAAAAGTTCTGCGAGTGGAAGAGGGTGAAAAGGTTAAGCTGTTCACCGAAAACGGCAGTGTCACGGCGAACTATGTCGTTGTCACAGGCAATGCGTACCTGGGGAATCTGATTCCGAAACTGGCTTCCCGCTCTATGCCCTGTGGCACACAAATGATTGCAACTGCACCGTTGACCGATGAGCAGGCCAAGGCTTTGATTCCTTCGGATTACTGCGTGGAGGACTGCAACTACTTGCTGGATTACTTCAGATTGACCGGCGATAACCGCTTAATCTATGGCGGTGGTGTGAATTACGGCGGTGGTGATCCGGATGATATTAAACAGTTTATCCGTAAAAAAATGATTAAGACTTTCCCTCAACTGGCCAATCTAGAGATTGATTACGGTTGGGGTGGCGACTTCTTGTTGACCATGAGCCGGTTGCCTCAGTTTGGGCGTATTGGCAGCAACATTTATTACATGCAGGGTTACAGTGGTCACGGTGTGTGTTCAACGCATCTCGCGGGGCGTCTGGTGTCTGAGGCTTTGACTCAGCAAGCAGAACGATTTGATGCCTTTGCCGCGTTGCCGCACTTGCCGTTCCCGGGTGGTCATACATTGCGTGTACCGTTTACCGCCATGGGAGCCTGGTTCTACGCGCTGCGCGATAAGCTGGGTGTGTAAGGATGTCTGAGCAAAGAGTCAATCTGTTTGCCTACGGTCTGTTGCAGCACGAACCGGTGTTGCGACAGTTGATTGGCGAGTCTCTCCAGGGGGAGACGGCCACGTTGCAGGATTACACTCGCCGGCAGCTATTGTTGCCTGGCTTTAAGCCCTGTGCGATGGCTGTACCGCAAGCAGGCCAGTTTCTGCAAGGCATGTTGTTTCGCGGTGTTTCTCCGGCTGCGTTGGCGGTGATGGATCAGTTTGAAATGATTGATGAGCAGATCTATCGACGCGATACAGTGAAAGTCGTGACAGCCAGTGGTGAATCGGTTGCCTGTGAAATGTATTTACAGGGGTCGGCGACGACTGAAGAAAATCTGGGGGATGTGTGGTGTGAAAGTACGTTCATGGAACAGTACTTTGACCATTACGTTGACGAAATGATTCCGGATTTTGTTGCAGATCTGAATAAATCGTAAGACGGGTCAAGCTTGATCAGAGGCCAGAAGCTGGCCTCTTGAGAGGTTGGCGAGCAGACAGAGTTACTTCTTTTTCAGAGGTGCTGGCGCAAAACCATCACCCCATTTCTCCGCTACGGATTTGGCTTCCGCTTCCTGTTTCGCCGATGGCTTGCGACGCTTGCCAATGTTCTTGGTGTCGCGGTGACGGACCTTCACCTTTTCTTGCTTTTTGCCTTTCTTCTCAGGAGTTTCACGCTTTTTAACACCAGCGGCTTTGCCTGAGCTTTTCAGTTTTTTCGGACCCTTGAACTTGGCTTCCAAGCCTGGCACAGCCAACCGCTCAAAGCGTAACTCCAGCTCGCGCTCGAAGCGTGCCATCAAATCCCAGTCTTTGTAGGTGATCAGGGAGATAGCCAGACCGTCTTGACCTGCGCGGCCGGTTCGACCGGTGCGGTGAATAAAGTCTTCACTGTTGCGGGCCAGGTCGTAATTCACCACCAAATCGATACCTTTGATATCCAGACCCCGCGCAGCAACATCCGTAGCGATCAAGACTTTGACGCGGCCGCGACGCAGACGATTCATTTCGTTGTTGCGGGACTCCTGATCCATATCGCCGTGTAACACGCCGATATCCATCTGCATGTAACGCAACCAGCCCACCAGCTTGTTGGTTTGCGCTTTGGTGTTGATGAAGACAATGGCCTTGTCGTAATCCTGTGTTTGGAGCAGTTTCAGAAGCAGTTTGTTCTTGTGCTTTTCATCATCGGTAAGAACAATTTTTTGCTGAACCCGGGTATTAGCCTGTGTGTGTTCGCCAATCGCGATGGTTTCCGGATCTCGTAACAGCGAGTCGGTGAGATACTGCTGACCATCCAGCGTGGCGGAAAACAGCAGGGTTTGACGATCTTTATTACAGTTCGCCGCAATCTCCATCACGTCGTCGGTAAAACCCATGTCCAGCATGCGATCCGCTTCGTCGAGAATCAGGACTTCAAGATCCGAAAAATCAGGGGAGCCACGTTCAATGTGCTCTTTCAGACGGCCGGGTGTGGCGACCAACACTTCGGGGTTTTTACGAAAGATAGCCCGCTGGTATTTGAAATCGTGACCACCAGTGATGGCATTGACTTCCAGGTGTGAAAAGGCAGCCAGCTGTTTGCAGTGTTTGACAATCTGACGACACAGCTCACGGGTCGGGGTGAGAATCAGAGCTCGTGTACCGCTTTTGGGAGCATCTTCCTGTAGAAGTTTATGCAGGGTAGGCAACATGAACGCTGCGGTTTTACCACTGCCTGTCTCCGAGCTGACGACCAGATCCCGACCTTCCAGGGCTAATGGAATGGTGGCTTTTTGCACCTCGGTAGGCTCGGTGATCTCCAGAGCGTCAAGGGCTTTGATCAGGCGGTCATTAATTTTCAGATCTGCAAACAAGGGGGGAATCTCATTAAGGAAAGTGGCGGTACGACGGTTATAAACAACTACGCGACTTTAGCAAAAAGCGGCCTTTTTGTCTGTTTATACTGCACCGACGAGCGTTAAATTTGGTTATTCATTGAACAGCTGAATGGCAAAGCCAGCCTGCAGGGCTTCTCTCAGGCCTTTATCGGCATCCAGGATGCGTTGATCCTGACACTTTTCAGGGGTCAGCCACTGTCTTTTTTCAATCACGACATCTTTAAAGCCTTCGCGCATCACCAGCACTTTGCAGAGGGTTTCGGCGCCAAACAGGTCTTTAAAGTTGATATACACGATAAAAGGGGCTTTTTGGCCAGGTTCAATACCGTCGAAGGCTTTGGTGGCTTCGGCCGTTGCAGAAAATACGTACATTAGGGGAGTCCTCCGGGAAAACGGTGCGATTAGGCATGATTTTAGGTGAAACTGCAAACGGGAGTTGTCATTTGAGACTCTCAAACTGCCATATATTGACTCTTGGTTTGCTCTGGAGGCAGCTGGTTGTTTTCCGTGACAGCAATTTACCGGGAAACCGGTTCCTGGTTTATAGTTGTTCACGATTGCTTTATGTTTGTTGGCCAGATTTGATTCTGTATTGAAGTACATATAAATGCTCACAAGGAGTGCAGAGAATGAATAAAATTACCGGAATTCCGGGTCGTCACTGGTTGAAGGGGCTGCTGTTAACAGTGGCATGTACTTCAGTATCCGCTCACCAACACCTGAGTCATGTGGAATTTAAGCAAGTCCCTGTATTGGATGGGGTGGTTATGCTGCAGGGATCGGGCGGTAATATTGCGGTGTCCACCGGTGATGACGGTCTGTTGGTGATAGATGATGATTACCAGGGATTGGGCGAAAAGCTTACCACCAGCTTGAATGAACTGGATGACAGAGGGCCTCGCTTCTTACTCAATACCCACTGGCACAGCGACCACACCGGCAATAACGACACGCTCGGAACGCAGGGTGCGATTATTGTGGCACAGGATAATGTGCGCAAACGTCTGCAGACGGGCGGAGTTGTTGAAGCGTTTAATATGAACGTTCCACCGGCAAAGCCCGAAGCGCTCCCTGTCGCAACCTATGATGAATCGATGAAGCTGTACTGGAACGGTTGGCGCTTGGAACTCAGTCACATTGAAGCTGCGCATACCGATGGGGATACCGTGGTGTATTTTTACCAGCAGGATAAAGTCAAGCTGGTGCACACGGGAGATCTGTTCTTTAACGGTTTCTACCCGTTTCTGGATTCCAGCAGTGGCGGTTCTGCCAAGGGTATGGTCAAGGGCGCCGCGGAGATTCTGGCCCGTATTGACGACGATACCGTGATTATTCCCGGACACGGTCCTCTGGCAAGCAAGGCGGATCTGCAGGCTTACTACGAATTTATGGACGCCGCCGTATCCAAAATCGATGCACTGAAAACACAGGGCAAATCCGCTGACGAAGTGGTGGCCGCCAAGCCTTTGGCTGAATTTGAAGCTGAGTGGGGTGATGGCTTTCTGAAAACGGATCAGTGGGTGCGTATCGTCTATAACGCACTTTGATCGTTTTGAGGGACGTTCCCGAGCAATATACACCGGAGTTCGAAGTTCGGACTCCGATTGTTTGATGCTACAATCGAGCCCCATATACATTCATTCGTTTTAGTTTCTAGAGATTCCGGAGCCGTAGTATGAGTCCACACATTATTGATATCACTCAGGAAAATGCACAGCAGGTGCTGGTGGAAGAATCCCGCACACGTCCTGTGGTGGTGGATTTCTGGGCTGATTGGTGTGAACCCTGCAAAAACCTGATGCCGATTCTGGAAAAGCTGGCCAATGAATATAACGGACAGTTTTTGCTGGCGAAGTTAAACGCCGATGAGTTGCAGCCGATTGCTCAGCAGTTGGGTGTGCGCAGTCTACCCACGGTCATGATTTTCAAAGATGGCCAACCGGTGGATGGTTTTGCGGGCGTGCAGCCGGAAAACGAAATTCGCGCGATTTTGCAAAAGTATCTGCCGGATCCCTGGGAGGCATTGATCGAAGAAGCTAATGCTCTGATGCAGGAAGAAAAGTTCTCAGAGGCATTGCCTTTACTGTTGCAAGCCTACAAAGAGTCTGAGGAGAAGGCCTCTATTGGTGTTGGATTGGCTCAGGTGTACCTGCAGTTGAACCGCTGTGATGAGGCAGAAGCCCTGTTGGACAAGGTCATGATGGTGGATCAGGACGCGGCCTATGAGCAGGCGATGGCGTTGCTGAAACTTAAGCGTGAGGCAGCGTCTTCTCCGGAGATGAAAGCACTGGAAGACAAGCACGCCGCCAATCCTGATGATATGGAAACGGCCTATCTGTTGTCAGTTCAGTACAGTCAGCATGGCAAACCCCGTGAAGCGTTGGATCTACTGCTTGGCCTGTTGCGCAAAAATCTGAATTACGATGACGGCGCGGCGAAGAAAGCCTATATGGATATTGTGACGAGCCTTGGGCAGGGCGATCCGCTGGCGACAGAGTATCAGCGCAAGATTTATACGTTACTTTATTGATCCGTAAGCTCCAGCCCAATGTCGCAGTAAATCCTGCCCAGTCAGAAAGTAATGGCTGGGCAGGAGTCCCGTTACTATATTTCTGACTACATCAATAACCACATCAATAACTACATCAATGACTACATCAATGACTACCAATAGGTTCTGAGAGCCAGAGTCAGTCCCCAGCCATCGTATTCATTGCTATCGCCTCCCGCCGAGTCTCCGGTGTTTTCCATGGTGGTGTATTGAGCCCCCAGTTGAACCTTGGCTTTATGACCGTAAAAGAAAAAATTCACCCCGCCATAGAATTCGTTATAGCGATCACCCCGGCCGCTGACGATCTCGTTCTCATAGCGTCCCAAACGAATGCCGCCTGAGTCTTTACTGTCAATGTAGGTGTAGCGGGCGACCCATTGCACGACTTCAGTCTGCTGGTAGTGAGGCATCAGCACGACGCCCAGTAGATCGCTTTGACCCATATCGCCGTTGCCGTAGGCCAGATCCGTCGATAACCCCCATTGCTGCCAGTTAAACCGACTGTTGAGAGACGCGACTTGAGAGAAGTCCCGTGTGTTTTGGTCCTCGTGGGTTTTGTTGTAGACATAGTCGAGGCGAATGTCTGCCTGATCCCAAAAGCGACTTGAGCTCAGTTTTTTTCCGACAGAGAGCAATCCGAAATAGCTGGCGTCCGATACGCCAACTTCGTCAGAACCATCGCTGGAAAAGAGGCCGGTGTTGAAATACCACTGGTCGTCGATGGGGCCGCTAAGACTGGCCCCGGTGAAATACTCTGCCGTAAACCACAGATTATTGGTGAGGTTGTTGCGTTGAGCGGTTAACAGTCTCTTTGAAGATGTTTTTCCGTCCAGGGTAAAGCCGGCAGAGTGCTTAAGGACTTTTAAGGTGCTCTTGTTGGGTAGTTTCCAGCTTAGGTAGGCTTCTGTGATTCGGCTATAGGTATCCGGTATTGTTGCATTAAGGTCAAAATCCCCTTCAAGGTGGTAGGTGGTTTGGCCGTACTGGCCTTTAAAACCGAACCGCAGGCGACGCCACAGGGCATCATCAAACTGACCTTCGGAGGCATCAAAATAGGCCAGATCAGCCTGAAGACGGCCTGACAGGCTCAGATAGTCACCTTTGCTGTTTTCATAGAGTTTAGCGTGCTGCCAGACATCATCATAAGTGTTGGCGCTGACATGGCTACTTAACGCACAGAGCAGGGTTGACGTAAGCGCAAGGCAGGGCAGATGCAAAGGTGTTGTCATAGCGGGGCTCTTGATCGATTAGGTCGTTAATTTATCAAAAACACGGTGATGATTGATGGCAGGGTATCAATCAGAGTGCCGAGTCGACATTTTTATAAGAAAGCAGTCGAATAATAGGTTCAGTCGGATGATAGGCTCAGCTGAATTGAGTCTAG
>NZ_CBFIHX010000061.1:0-6759 GCF_965662505.1 Pseudomaricurvus sp.
TGAAAGCGAAAAAGGGGGCAACCTGGAGGTCCTCATTGTAGATCGGGCAAATGGCGAGAAAGCCTCATCCACCAAGCCTTCAAACCATGATGACTCAGAAAAGGATAATAATGCTCGCACCAAAGGTTTGTGGTTCACGATCTGCAAAGGCCTTTCTGAGTGCATGAACGGCTCGATCGATGTTGACAGTCCACCAGGCAAAGAAACACAGTATGACCTTCGCTTACCTCTGGTGGCGGCACAACAGTCAATTTCATTAAGCAGCCAACCGAAACTGCGGGATAAAAAGGTGCTGATTATTGCGCCGGAACTGCCTGTTGGCCGCTTTCACCTTGAAGAAATGCTGGAGTGGGGGATGGTGATTAAACATGCTCCTGACTATGAAAGTGCCTTTCAAGAATTACTCGATGCCAAGACAAAAGGCGCCTCCTACAGCATGGTGCTTATCAATCTCTTTCAAAACATTGATGCGCCATTGTCTTTTTCACAACGGCTGCTTGAACAATTCCACGACACACCTATTCCACAAATCTACCTCTTGTCTTACAACCACCTCAATGAGCGTCCCGTCAGACTGCTGGTTGATGAGAATGAAAGTGTGTCTTTCCATTATCGACCTATTTCCCCCCAAAGTTTCCACGATCTGATTGCATTTAACTTGCTCGGTAAACCCATTACCGGCGAGCAGATTGTCGAACAGGAACACCTTGGGGCTGAAGATTTCAGCGTATTAGTAGTAGATGATCATCGGGTCAATCAAATGGTCGCGCAGGGGATGTTAAAAAAGTTGGGCTACCATGTCAGACTGGCAGGCAACGGACTGGAGGCTTTGCAGGAATTTCAAAACAGAAGCGTCGACCTTATCCTCATGGACTGCCAAATGCCGGAGATGGATGGCTTTGAAACCACGCGCCGCATCCGCCAGCTAGAAAGCGAAGATGATCGAAAGACACGCACTCCTATCATTGCCATGACCGCGCACGTCGGCGACGACGATCAATCTCAGTGCTTTGCCAGTGGAATGGACGATTACATCGCAAAACCCGTCAAATACGATGTATTGCAAGGGCACTTACTACGATGGCTTGGAGGCAGCATTGCGCCAGAAACGGATGACTCATCACATCAATGATAAATCATCACTTAACGTCAGAAGTAACTACCTGTCTTTTGTGATCGATTGCCAGCAGTGAACGGATGTTTTTTCGGCGCAACCACAAAAGACCTACAGCAAAGGCGAAATAAATAGCAGGCTCAATCCAGCCACTTTTCACAGACCACCAGAAATGAACGCACGCCAGAACAGTAATCAGATAGATCGAACTGTGAAGCTTTTTCCAGTTTCGACCCATGGCACGAAGAATTCTCGGGGTTGATGTAATCGCCAGTGCCAACAGTAAAAGCAACGCCACAAAGCCGACCAAGATATAAGTTCTCTTGATTAGCTCTTCACCAATCAATGACCAGTCGAACGCCAGATCTAGTGCTAGCCATGTACTGAAATGCAGCGAAGCCCAGACAAAACACCACAAGCCCAGCGGCCGACGTAACCGCATCAGCAAGCCAAACTTCAACCATTTTGCCAGTGGGGAGACACATAAAGTCAGAAGTAGAAGCCGGAGGGCACCCATGCCTAGAAAGTGAATTAATTCCTTAACCGGATCAGCACCGAGCAAGCCTTGCGGGACGGCCCAAAATAACCACAGTAGTGGGAGAAGGGCGCCAATATGCACCAGGCAACGCAAAGTCACAGACACTTTTCTGCCGGGCCGGAACTTTTTACCAGAAGTCATTAGCAGCCCCTTAATAATATTTTTTCAAATCCATTCCCGAGTACAGGGAGGCTACCTGCTCGCCATAACCATTAAACATTAACGTCTTTTGACGGGTTGATGAGAAGGGGCCGCCCTCACCAATAAAACGTTCGCTGGCTTGCGACCACCGAGGATGGTCTACTTCAGGGTTTACATTAGCGTAAAATCCGTATTCATGAGAAGCCAATCGATTCCAAGAGGTAGGGGGCATTTTCTCAACAAGGCGAATTTTCACAATGGATTTAATTCCCTTAAAACCGTATTTCCAGGGCACTACCAAACGTATAGGTGCGCCATTCTGAGTCGGCAGAGTCTTTCCATAAAGGCCGACGGCCATAATAGTTAAAGGATGCATGGCTTCATCGATGCGTAAGCCCTCAACATAAGGGTAATCTATACCTCCACCAAAATGCCGAGAGCGTTGTCCAGGCATCTGTTTGGGGTCATAAAGAGTTTCAAAGGCAACGTATTTTGCCCGACTGGTTGGCTTGAATTTTTTCAGAAGTGTCCCTAGCTCCAGCCCCAGCCAGGGGATGACCATGGACCAGGCCTCAACACAGCGCATACGATAAATTCGTTCCTCAAGGGACGATTGCTGCATCAATTCCCAAACATCAACGACTCCGGGGTTTTCAACTTCACCTTCGACCGTTAATGTCCAAGGTTGTGTTTTTAAGTGTTGACTGTTTTCCGCCGGGTCTGTTTTGGAGGTGCCGAATTCGTAGAAATTATTATGATTAATAACTTTGGCTTCAGGGGTTAACGACAAGTCTGCCGCTTTATCCTGAGTATATTGCAGAGGTTTTCTGGGAGCCTGCGGTACTTCAGCCGCCTCTCCGCCGCCCAGCAAGTTATCAAAAATACCGGCTTGAGATGATGCCGCCAAACCTGAGGCACCGGCCATGCCTAAGCCTTTTAAAATAGAGCGACGATTGAGATAGACCGTTTCAGGTGTCACCTGGCTTTCTGGAATCAGGTGTGAACCTCGTTTCTTAATCAGCATTATGTCACCACTTCTACCCATGATGTGTGCCATCATATTGAGAGCACATGATATATAGAATAAAGGCGCGTCTTCGGAATTAACCTGAGAAGCCGAGCCTCACGATATATCTGTTTAGACGCCTGTAATGACTATTTGTTACGGATACTGGAAAGATAAAGTTCAATCAGCAGCGAACTCAGCCCAGATGGGTGCATGATCTGACGGTTTTTCCATCGCTCTCACATCATAATCAACACCCGCAGCCTTGCATCGGGACAGCAGACTCTCCGAAGTCAAAATCATATCAATTCGAAGCCCCCTGCGAGGCTCTCGCTCGAATCCTTTACTGCGATAATCAAACCAGCTGAACATCTGATTCTCTTCTGGATAGAGATGTCGGAAGGTGTCACTTAATCCCCAGCCACAGAGGCGTGAATACCACTCGCGCTCTTCAGGCTGAAAACTGCATTTGCCTGTTCTGAGCCAACGTTTGCGATTATCTTCACCAATACCAATATCAAGGTCTGTTGGTGAAATATTAAGATCTCCCATCACCACAACCTGTTCATCAGGGTTGCAGTGTTCATTCAGGAAGACTTGTAAATCGGCATAGAAAGCACGTTTATTAGGGTACTTTACTGGGTGGTCAATCGACTCGCCCTGCGGAAAATATCCATTGATGACTGTTAAAGTGCCACCGTAGGGAGATTCCACTTTAGCCGCAACAAATCGCTTCTGGGCCTCATCAGAATCACCAGGGTATCCTTTGTGAGTATCTGACATCGGCAGGCGGGAGAGTAGGGCAACGCCATAATGCGTCTTCTGCCCATGAAATAAGACCTCGTAGCCCATCTGGTTGATTTCCTCGACCGGAAAGTCGCCATCTTGCACTTTGGTTTCCTGAAGTCCGATGAGAAGTGGATCGTGTCGATCAATAATGGCCTGAAGCTGGTGCAGACGCATACGAATGCTGTTTACGTTAAAAGAAACAATCTTCATTATTTAAAAAAACCTTTACCAATAAACAAAAAAGGCCAGCCTGGGGCTGGCCTTTAGAAGATGAGTATTATGTTAGAAATTAGCAACCTGATTCGCCGGCTGCTTCCGCAAGAGATCGACCATGTCGATCAAGATATAACCAGCTTCGGACAGCAGGGCGTCATCATCTGTGTTTAAGTCATGTACGGAATTCGCCTCTTCGATTCGCTCTTCCGTTTCTGCTTTTTGCTCCGTCTCAAATTCTTCTTCATCTTTATACAGCGCAAGTCCCTTGGCTTCTCGGCGCTCATTTTCGATGGCCAGAGACTCCGCTTCGCGCTGCTTTTGCTCTTGAATACGTTGTTTCTCATTAAGAGACAACTGAGTTCTGGCCTTGTTTTCATTCATGATCTCGACCTGTTTATTTAAATAAACGAAGTCAGGGTCTTTTAACTTGCGGACATCATAGCGCTTAGTCACATCATTGATGATCGAGCCAAAATCGTAATAGTCTTCATGGGGAACAGGGTGGATCTGATCCCAGGGTAGTGCGGTATCGTAGGAACTTTCACCTACCTGGTCGGCATCGACCAGGAAAGGAAAGGTCACGTCGGGAATGACACCTTTGTGCTGAGTGCTTCCACCGGATACCCGATAAAATTTGGACTCAGTGATTTTTAGCTGACCAGAGTACACAGGCGTTAATGATTGCACAGTGCCTTTGCCAAAGGTCTGAGTACCAACGATCAAGCCACGTCTATAATCTTGAATAGCTCCAGCGAAAATCTCTGACGCTGATGCACTCAGTCTGTTCGTCAATACAACAAGAGGACCGCGATATACGGCACGATGACGAGAGCGATAGTTACGCGAAATGGTTTGGCTCGTTTGACGAATTTGAACCACTGGGCCCTGATCGATAAACAGATCCGTCAGAGTTGTCGCTTCCTGCAAAGAGCCACCGCCATTATTTCGCAGGTCGATCACCAAACCATCGATATTTTCCTGTTCCAGCTCTTTGATTAAGCGGTACACATCTTTCGTGGTACTTTTGAAGCTCGGATCGCGACGTCGATAGGCTTCAAAATCGATGTAAAACGCAGGTACGTTGATCACACCAACCTTGTACACTTTATCGCCATCTGTCAGCTGCATGATGCCTTTTTTAGCTGCTTGCTCTTCGAGCTTTACCTTATCTCGGCTGATCCGAATCTCTTTATTGGCTGTATTACCAGCAGCTTCACCTGGGATCACTTTCAGTCTGACCACGGTATTCTGAGGGCCGCGAATCAGCTTCACGACATCATCAAGACGCCACCCAACCACATCAACCATGTCACCGTCATCGCCCTGGCCAACAGCGACAATCTTGTCTGCGGGTTTTAATTCACCTTGTTTAGCCGCAGGCCCTGCGGTGATCAAGCGTACAACCTTCGTGTATTCATCTTCGGCCTGTAACACTGCACCAATGCCTTCCAATGACAAAGACATGGAGATATTGAAGTTTTCCAGCGTGCGAGGAGATAAATAACTGGTATGGGGATCATAGAGCAGGGTGAGGGCGTTAATCATCGCCTCAAACACGTCGGATGAGTCTTCCTGTTCCAACCGGGTTAACTGGTTCTTATAACGATGCAACAACGTATCACGAGCTTCTTCGGTTGTTTCGTCAGCCAGTTTAAGGCTTAAAATACTGGCCTTAATGCGTTTTCGCCACATCTCGTCGGCTTCTTTTTCAGAAGTTGCCCAGTGCTGTGAATCCCGACCAATTGGGATAGATTCTTCTTTGGTAAAATCAAACTGGAAGCCATCTGGGTCTTCCAGATTCTTAATAACCCAATCCAACCGATCATTTGCGCGATTGAAGTATTTAACAAAGATGTTGTAGCCCGGTTTTAGATCGCCTTCACTCAGGGTATCGTCCAGCTTGTTGCCATAGTCTTTATGGAACTTGTCGATGTCTTTTTGTAGAAAAAATGCTTTGGCGGGATCCAGGCTTTCCAGGTACTTATCCAGCATTTGCTGAGACATATGATCATCAAAGGGCTGGTTGCGATAGTGACGGGTGGCCAGCTTATCTAGGATATCAACCGCGGTTTTGGACTGCTCCTCGGTAAACTGGAAGTCGACTGCTTTTCCGTAACTGACCGATGACATTGCCAGAAAACCGGTAACAATCATGGGTAGCAGGAAACGACGGGGGGCCTTGCGCATATACATTCTCTATCAATCGTGGGACGGGCCAGCTAGCTGGCTGGATCTTTATACTTAAATATCTGATGGACAAGCACAACTATAGCATAGAGCCAAACCTGAGAAACCGGTAATCCGGACTGACCGGTGGGCAAGGTCTCTCAAAACACACATAAAATCAGTGTGTTGCGCTCATATCTCAGAAACATACACAATTTAACATAATCTATATTATGCGAAACAAAGTATTGTTCCATTCATACTTCAGACAGGCATCAATAATGATGGTTCCTCCCAATAACGCTCAGAATTCAATCAGCCATATATTCTACAGGCATATAACTTTGCGTGACTCGAGTAATCTGAGGATTATCCTTGCTAATCTACAGCCGTTATTTACACTCGGGTCGCTCAAAATGACCTAGCTGCGCACCTATGATTTTATTACTGCTGAACATCGTAACCCCCGTACTGATCTGTGCAGGAGTTGGGATTGGTTGGAAAAAGCTGGGATACGATTACCCATCAGAGTTTATCGGCCGCTTGGTCATGAACATTGGTGCGCCTTGTCTGATTCTGAAAAGCCTGGTCGATACTACGGTTGCCTTAGAAGACATCATGGACGTCGTGTTGGTAGCAGGCGTCGTTTTGATGGCCATGTTCGTCGGTTGCCTGGCTATTCTGCGAATAAGCAATCTGAACCCTAAAACCTATTTACCCTCGATGCTGTTCCCAAACAGCGGCAATATGGGGCTGCCGCTTTGCCTGTTTGCCTTTGGAGACACCGGA
>NZ_CBFIHX010000061.1:6769-22051 GCF_965662505.1 Pseudomaricurvus sp.
CCTGTTAATGATGTTCGGCCACCTAACTCTTGGGATTTTGGTCCTTGAAGGTACCGAGCGCGGCATATCCCATGCCATCAAAAACCTGTTAAAGCAGCCGATGCTGTATGCCATGATTATTGGCCTGATCATTTACCTATATGGCTTATCACTGCCTGTGTGGCTATCCCATACGGTAAATCTGCTGAGCGGCATTACCATTCCTCTGATGCTGATTACATTGGGTGTTTCATTAACCAGTTTAAAAGTAGAATTCTGGCAGCGTGCCCTATTTCTCAGTGTCTTCAGGATCAGCTTTAGCCTTTTGGTCGCCTATGCTGCCTGCTATGCGCTGGACGTTACTGGAACAACCAGAGACGTCATTCTGGTACAAGCTGCGATGCCCGCCGCCGTGTTCAACTATTTATTTGCGGTGCGTTATCAGCAACAACCCGAAGAAGTTGCCGGGATTGTGGTTCTTTCTACAGTAATTTCAGTCCTTTTTTTACCCTTATTACTCGCCCAACTCCTAAGCTAGCCAGGTTTTCCATCGACTCTGGGCCTTACCAGCATTGGACCATAAATAACAAGATACAGAATAAAAGCCAAACTCCAGAAAAAAGCAGCCACTCCCAGTGCCGGAATATACAGATAGGTAACGCCAATCACTCTGGATATTGCCGCAAAATTTATGAACAGATATGCCGCCACAAAAAATCGTGGTAAGGACAAAGGACGCCCCGTATGGCCCAGCGTGACACGGGACAACATCGACAGGATAAGGCCTCCTATACCGCCCACACTTAAAGCATGTACAGCCAGGCTGGATTGAGTCAATAATCCAAAGTTCCAGGCAGCCATCATGACACAGGCAATAATCAACCAGAGATATGCCAAATAGAGAGACCACAGCAGAGGGACATGAAATACTTTCCTGTTAAGCCAGGAACCAAGTCTAAAACTGTGCCCGATAAAGAGCAGTAAGAAAACTATTCCGGCCCATAAAGAAGTTTGGTTTAACTCACCATGAGCGTACGCCAGAGCTATAACCACCCCGCCACCCAGCAGTAAGTTATCCAACCAGGGTCGGACTATGATTTCTTGTTCGAGATTCAAGCCCCGCTGAGTAAAAAATGGGATAACACGACCTGCAATCAAACTGATCAGTGCGGCTATTAACCACAGAGCCGATAGATTTCCCTGTTGCTTTAACAAAGCGTCACCGGTATCCAGACCGGTAAAGAACAGAGCCTCCGCAAGAATCAACAGCAGAAGAATAACTATGACCGGATAATTTTGTCGCTGTCTGACAGACCATAAACCGCGAAACATTATCACCGCGACGGCCATTAAGAACAGCAGGTTTACAGCGGTTAGAACAGGCAGCGGTGTATTAACAAACCAACTCCCCCGCCCCAGTAACCAAAGAAGCGTTAGCAAAAATAATGGACGCCCAGAAAAAGCGGACTGCCCAGTCCATGACTTTACAGCAGTCAATAGAAACCCAGCGATAATGGCACTTGTAAAGCCGAACAGGAGTTCATGCTGATGCCATGCCAGCCACCCTCCTATGGGGGACCAAGTGACATGGTAACCATTCAAAATTGCCACCCACAGCGGAACAGCAATGACTGAGAAAAGGCTGCCAAAGAAAAATAACGGTCGAAAACCTAAAGCAAAAAAGACACTTTTCACAGAAACTCCTATTTAGGAATCTTGTTACGCCTGCTCCACCAAAACCCGTATTCCTCAGTATTTATTTCGCTTGTGCACCGCTCGGAATGGGTGGCAAAGGCTCATTAATCCGCGCATCAGGAACTTCGCGTATCCAGACATCTCGTTGCGGGAAAGGGATTTCAACATCGTTTTCGCGGAACGTCTCATTAATAGACATGTGCAACTCATGCACAAGCGGCATTAACTCTATAAGCCCCGGGACAAACACCCGCACCTCAAAATCAAGACTGCTATCACCGAAGCCCACAAAAAATACGGATGGCGGCGGATCAGTGACAACGGTTGAATTATTAGTAACGACCTGTGTCAGTAATTCATGAACCTTAACCACATCCGAGCCGTAAGCAACACCCACTTTTACCACAAGGCGGGTAATAGGATCACTTAAGGTCCAGTTGGTTAATTGCTCAGTAATAAAGACTTTATTGGGAATAATTTGCTCTTTACGATCCCAATCGGTCAGGGTGGTAGCACGAATTCGAATTTTGGTGACCGTTCCGGTATTTGTACCAACCGTAACGGTATCCCCTACCCTGATTGGGCGCTCAAACAAAATAAGCAAGCCCGACACAAAGTTTGCAAGAATTTCCTGCAAGCCAAATCCGAGTCCGACCCCCATTGCTGCGACAAGCCACTGAAGTTTGGACCAGGGAAGCCCCATCAGGTTGAGGGACGAGATAACACCAACGACGACGATAATGTATTTGACGACTGTTGTTATTGCATAACTGCCGCCTGGACCAAGATTGACACCTCTCAGAACCGATATTTCCAGAATACCTGGAATATTCCGAACGCCTAGATAGGTCATCACCAACAAAAAGATGCTCAACACCACATCAATGACTGTAATACTTTTCACCGGAATGCTCGGGTCACCGGTCGAAACTGACCACAGCTCCATTTTGTCAAACATATTAAGAGCCGGCATGACATCCCCCCAGAGCCCAGCGAGGAGGTAAATGGAAACTATTACAGTCAATACACCAATAAACCCTCTAGACTGTTTGCTGACTTGAGCCATATCAAACTCGGGCTCTTCAACAACCTCTGGAAGTGCCTCACTACCATCATCAGCGGCCAGACGACTTTCATGCAATTCACGCTCAGCTTTACGTTTTGCCTTAAGCCGCTCTAACTTCATCCGTCTTTCAAGAACTGCTACTGCTCGCAATGCCAGCGAACACAAAACCAGAAGAATAGCCAGCAAACAGGCACTGAGAAATAGGCGGTTCTGTACTTCAAGTGCTGTAAAGTGATAGCCGACCCATGACAGCAGTAGCATCACCAGGGGCAAGACAACAAACAATACATAAACGAAATAGCGGAAGAACCGCCGTTGGCGAGAGGTCTGAATGGGCTCGCCATCATCAGATAATACCGGCACCGGCTTGAGGGCCTGGTGTATGGCATAAGACAACGTTATTGAAACTGCTCCAAACAGCAAGCGGCTGATAGTCTGATAAGTATCATGAACATCACTGGCAACCTGCATAAAAAATGAGAGAATAACCAGAACCATTGTGAACCACGGCAAATGGTTTTGAGCCAGATTCAATATACGCGGGCTCCACTGAAAGTGTACTTCGGCAACCCCCCCGCTTCTGCAAATTTGCCGAAAAATACCTAACAACAACCAAAGCAAAGCCGCATTAGCCAAACCTAAACGCAATTTTTGTGGTAATCCAATGTGTCCTCCGGGAATCCAGTCAATGAGCGCGATTAGGAAGAGAGGCCCGGGCAATGCCAGAATTATAGTAACAATCAGTGCGAAGACAGTTTTGGAAAATTTATCTTTATTAACTTTTCCAACATTCTCCCCAAATCGATTCAGTAACTTTTTCAGAACACTGTGAAAGGCTAAAATACAAACAGCAATCAGGAACAGGAAAATACCAACAAAGCTCCAATCTTCATCCAGATCTGTGGCTTTGAACATTTTTGTCCATTGATTCAAATCAAAATAACTTTTGATTTCTGTTTTCAAACCATCAAAAAACGAGACGTAGATTGGCGAAGCACTGGGGATCCAAAACAGTCTGCTGTTTAGTAAGTTTTGGTATTCATCAATTTTCGTCCGGAGTGCTTTTTCTTCATTTAAAACATCCATCAAAACTGCGGTGTAACGGCGGTATGATTTCACTCCGTCTTGCAAGAGCCGCTGTTGCTCTTCTAATAATTCATTGGCTAACGCTCCTGTGAGCGGATCTGAATCATCGACAAACGTATATTGCTTGTCTTCTAGACTAAGTTGCTTCAACTGTGCTTTGGTTAACTCTTTATCGAGCGTATTGACGTCCAGCGCTTCGGGTAAGCTTTTAGCAAACTGCTGTCTTTGGGCTAAAAGATCGACACTTAGAGAGGCAAGGCGATCGGCGCCTGCAATGGCCAATTGCTGAGACATACTGTTAAAGTAACGATCGACTCGTGAGCGATCCTGACGCATGTCATCCAACTGACTTAACAGAGCGTCTATACGCTTGGTAACGTTTGAAATATCCGATGCCAACGTGGTAATTTCACTGGCAACCTCTTTCACGCTTTCATCAGAAGCGTCAATCATGGCCTCTCGTTGCTCGGCCTGTTTTGCTTTCTCTTCGGCTTTCGTCTGACGCAACCTGTTAAGGGTATCTTCAATGGCCGTGAGTCTGGTGCTGGAAATTTTGACCTGACGTGCAATCAATTGCTGCTCACGAGCTAACACCTGAAGCCGGGTGTCTCGTGACATGAGTCTTTGCCGCAACATTTCGACTCTTGAATTGGCAACCTCTATTTCACTAAGTTGAAGGGCCTTACGCGCATTGGCAACTTCAACGGGTTCAGCGACTGGTTGACTGCCGGAATCGGCCAGAGCTGTAGCTTGTTGCTGTAGAGCTTCCTCCAATAAATTGGAGATACTCTGTTGTTCTGAAAGAGTTTTTGTACTCAGATCGGCTTGCTTGTTCCGTAACTCTAGCAACTTGGCCTGTTGCTCTAGCTGCTGCTGCTCCAAAGTCTCGATGGATTGCGTGTCAGAAACCGAGACTTGAACATCCCGGCTCTCATCAATATCACGCTGTAACTCATCTAACTTCCCTGGAGCCGTATTCATCAACTCGATATATTGCTCTGCTTTAGCGCGGTTCTCGGTGGCTGCAGTGATATTGTCAATGGCTCTCTGATAAAAGTCCTTGATGAGCTCTTTGTTTTTCTCAGAAGTATTGCCAGATGCATCTATGGCATTCAAACGGGCCTCAAGGTCTTTCAGGCTCTGCGTGGCGTCGACTTTCTCGGAGTCTTTAGACGAGCTTAACTCAGCATAAGAAACAGGAGATAATGCCGCCCAGCTTAGGCAGGCAACAAGTACAAGCAAAGTTTTCAGGGTATTACGACGGCTCACTAGTGCGTACCTTGTGCCAAATTAAAGAAAGAGACTCCCGACCCAAAAGCCGGGATCAACCCGAGAGAACACTAACGCCTCGGCCTCACTTAGAGAGGCTAGCATAAGTATGGGATGGTGGAGTTACTGGCTTACTTTCCCATTAAACCTTTCAGTGTGGCCTGTAAATCTGCAGGTAAAACAACCATTTTACTATTATCCGACAAATACATCTGTTCGATAGAGCTAATGTATTTCTCACCCAACAAATACATCACAGGCAGCTCCTGATTTCCAATAGCGGCGGACACTTTTTCAAAAGCTCTCTGACTTGCTTCAGCCAGAATCACCTGAGCCTCACTGTCTCTGCGGGAAGCCTCCAAACGCCCTTCAGCCTCAAGAATAGATGCAGATTTGTCACCTGTCGCCTTGGTCACGGTTGCTCGACGCTGGCGCTCTGCCGCCGCCTGCTCTTCCATGGCCTTTTGCATGGTTACAGAGGGGTTAATATCCTGAATCTCAACCGTTTTCAGGGTGATTCCCCAATCTTTGATATCCTCAGAGATACCATCTTTCAGCTTGGCTTTAATCAGATCACGGGAGGACAGTGCGTCATCCAGATCCATTTCACCGATAATAGAACGCAGATTGGTCTGTACCAGGGTCTGAATAGCGACGGTGAAATCCTCTACCCCATAAGCTGCCAACTGAGGGTTCGCAATATTGATATAAGCCACGGCATTGGCAATGATGACGGCATTGTCTTTTGTGATGACTTCCTGACTCGGGATATCGAGAACGATATCTTTGGTCGTCATCTTATGTGACACCTCATCGACATAAGGGATGGTGAAGTTAAGACCTGGGCGCAACGTTGTATGATATTTGCCCAGACGTTGGACGATCCAGTTACTCCCCTGTGGCACTAAACGAACGCCTTTGGCTACCGTAACCAGAATAAAGACAAAGATCAGCCCAGTGATCATCAATGTGCCGGTGTTAATATCGTTCATAAATATCCCTATTAATTATTGATTGGTTGAAATTTCTACGATTAATAATTGTCCATCAAAATCTTTAACAGTCACTCGCTCACCTGTTGAGATTTTAACGGCTGCTGTGGCTTTCCATTCTGATTCCCCAAGAACTGGAATGGTAAACCGAATCATGCCCTCTCGCTCAGGTCTAATATCTTCAACAACCATAGCAACCTGCCCTACCACTGCATCACTGGTGACTGGCGGGGTTTTCGAAGGCTTGAAGAACTTGAACCAGAGTACCGTGGAGACAACCGCAAGAACGGACCAGACGATAAGCTGAATTTGTAAACTGACATCGGGGTAAACCAAAGTCACAACTCCAACTACGATGGCTGACAAACCAAACAACAACGCAAAGAACGTTGGGATTAGTAACTCAAGCAGAGCAATAACGATTCCGGCAGCAATCCATATCCAATAGGCTAAACCTTCCATAAAAATCCTTGTAAAGGGTGAGAGTCAGGAACAAGCGATCGCTCGCAGCGTCACGTCAAACCACCAAATCATACAGAATATTCCGCACACAGAGGAAAGGTTTGTTCGATCCTTAACTATATGAAATTTATAAAAGAAACCTAGTGTAATTTAGGCGCCCCACCCAAGCCTACATTTTACTTTAGAAAAAGAGTGTAACTTACTGATAATAAATAACCTATCAGTCTCTTATCAATAACCGTTAAACCTTATTCTTAACTGAATCACTTTATATGACGAGAACCACGTATTAAGATAAATCTTTCGGTGCAGGCTTTATGGGTAACGAACGTGCCGGATAATTTGATACTATTTCAGCATAATCACAACCGACTCGAGACACTCAAGCCGATGAAAAATATTCGTGTAGAACGTGAACATAAGTTAGGTCAGGCAGAATGCCTGAAGCTTGCAGAACAAATCACTGACAAGTTGATTGACCGTATTGGCGGATCAAAAGTGATTGATGGAAATGTTATTCATTACAAGCACATCAGTGGCAGCAAGGGGGTACTGACGAGCAATGATGAGAGCCTTCAGGTCGATGTGCAATTAGGCCTGCTGGTGAGATCGTTTGGATCCAGCATTGAAAAAGAGATTCATGAAAGCTGCGACGAATACTTGTCTTAGCAAGTTATATCTTCAAAAAGCAAAAGCAGACTACATTTTGACCACATAACGCCCCAAGGCGTGTCCGTTATGAATCTGGGCAAGGTATTGGGGCACCTGTTCAAGGCTGATTTCTTCCGCCATCAAGCCAAGTTGATCCACTTTATAGTCCTGCCCCAACTGCTCCCAAATACCCACTTTCTCCGCCAAAGGAAGCTCCACACTGTCTATCCCGAGTAGATTCACATTGCGTAAGATAAAAGGGATAACGCTGGCTTTAAAGTCAGGCGCTGACGCCAAACCACAGGCAGCGACACTGCCGCTGTAGTTCAACGATTTCACCAGCGAAAACAGATACTCGCCGCCTAAAGAGTCAACAGCATGAGCCCACTGGGGTTTGGCCAGAGCTTTATCGGTCAACTCATCCAGGCTATTGCGATCAATCACCTTCGTTGCCCCGAGATTAGTCAACCTTTCTGCTGACTCCAGCTTGCCGGTAATCGCCGCAACCGAGAAACCTGCTTTTGCAAGAATCGCTACTGCCATAGAGCCAACACCACCCGTAGCGCCAGTAACGGCCACATCCCCATCCTCAGGCTTTGCCCCGGCCATCAGCAGCTTATTAATACACAGCGCGGCAGTTAGCCCCGCGGTTCCGAATATCATGGACTCTCTCAGTGTCAGTCCCTTCGGGCACAACACGGCCCACTCCGCAGGAATGCGGATATATTCAGCCAAACCTCCGGGAGTATTCATGCCGAGGTCATACCCGGTCACAATGACTTGATCACCCGGCTGAAAGGTACCACTTTCATCGCTGACGACTGTGCCGGCGGCATCAATGCCTGGCGTGTGCGGGTATTGTCGGGTTACGCCCTTGTGACCATGAGCTGACAGAGCGTCTTTATAATTCAGCGAGGAATAATTGACCTTCACCAGCAAGGCATGAGGCGGTAAATCGTCAATATCACGCGTCTTGAGTGACATCTCATAATGGCTGCTGTCATTCTCAACCACCCAAAGTGCCTTGAAGCTATCAGCCATAACGTTTACCTCATTAAATGATGCAAATACCTCAGGAAAAGAAGCGGCTATTCTGCAAACGGCCCATCCAGGTCAATAACAACCGGTCTACGGCTCCCTGTGCGGCCAACCCCAACTTTTCATGGATACTTTTCTTGAATACATATTCAATCTCAAACACATCGGCTGTCTCTGCCAGTGAATGTATGTATTCATCGCTTGTTTTGATTTCATCAACCAACTGCTTATCCAACGCACGCTGACCAAACCAGACATCTCCGGTAGCCACAGCATTAATATCAACAACTGGACGGTGTTCACCCACAAAGCTTTTAAACAACTCATGAGTATCTTCCAGGTCTTCGACAAACTTCTCACGACCTTTGTCAGTATTCTCCCCAAACATCGTCAGAGTTCGCTTGTGCTCTCCGGCGGTCAACATCTCAAAATCCACATGATTTTTCTTTAGCAGACGGTGGAAATTTGGCAGCTGTGCCACAACACCAATAGACCCCATCACAGCAAAAGGTGCGGCGAGAATTTTATCCGCAACACAAGCCATCATATAGCCTCCGCTGGCAGCGACCTTATCGACACAAACGGTCAAGGGGATGTCTTTTTTCTTGATGCGATCTAACTGACTGGATGCCAGCCCATAGCTGTGTACCATTCCACCGCCACTTTCCAGACGCAAAACCACTTGGTCTTTCTCATTCGCAAGGCTGAGCACACCGCTGATTTCCTCTCGCAGGTTTTCAACAGCCGAAGCTTTGATATCACCATCAAAATTAAGAACAAACACACGGGGTTTAGCTGTCGAATCCTGAGTCTCACCTTTTTTGGCCGCTTTCTTGCGAGCCTTGGCCTCAGCTTTTTCTTTCTTTTGCTGCTCCTTGATCTCTTGTTTGCGATCTTCTTCATCAAAGACCGCATCTTTCAGAGCATCACGCACCGAGTCAAACTTGTCATTTAAATGTGTAACTTCAATATGGCCCTTATCTGAGCTTTTGCCTTTATGCCCCAAGGACACTAACAATGCTGCAATAAGCACAACGGTCACCAAAACGGTGATCGATTTCGCCAAAAACAGGCCGTATTCCATTAAAAATTCCAAAAGTTACTCCACTTGTTCTGAATGCTGATAACAGTTAATACTGTTGGGGATTATACGCCATACAAACCAGGGGCTAAAACAAACGTCTCCTGGCTCTTCAGTAATACAATTCGATCACTGCCAGCGCCTAATGGCTTGCTTGGCAGGTTCATTCAACGGTCGCGACAGAAGGCCACTATGAGACAAGTTAACCTCATACAAGGCACCATCGCTCATAGGTACATAGGTGGCACTGCCATAGAGTGCATCGAGCCAGGGCACTTGCTGATCAATTGACTTAAACCAGCGCCACAGGTCAACTGACGACTGACTGGGGTTCAATTCATAGACCGTTCGTTCCGCATTACGCTCCATCTCCAGTGAGTAGTAGCGTCCGGATAGCCGATCCAGACGGTATCCCGGTTTTAAACCAAAGCGAGCCAACGAAGGACTCCACTTAAAAATTCTCGCGTCTAACTGCCACTGGTCACCCTTGAGGTCGAATTGGTATTCTTCACCATCGGCATAGACCACTGTCGCCTGATAGTGTTGATCTTCCAATTCTTCAAAGCTAATGGTGGCCACCGGTGTATCCCCTAGCAGCTCTTCATAGCTGAAGACATCCCATGCCAGTAGACCGATGACAATCGCAATACTGACCAGCACTAAGCCCAGCGTGCCTTTCAGCCAACCCAGAAACCAACCGCGGCGGAAAAGCGTTTTTAGCGCCCAGAGCAATACCGCTATAGCAATGATAGCCACGACTACCGCCAATCCATCGTAGAGCATAAATTATCCTTATCTTTAAATTCTGAAGATCAAACCCTGATGAAGCCCGTGCAAATATCAGAGCCTCACTGCCCCTGGTCTTCTTGTCGTCTGACAAACTCTTGAATGAGTTGACCCGAAAGCGTTGAGTCGGGAGGAATCATCGGTAAATCGTCGTATCGAAACCAGTTGGCCTCCTCAATTTCGATGCCATCTACGGCGATCTCGCCACTTTCGTATTCTGCCAAAAAGCCAATCATCAATTGCCCAGGAAAAGGCCAGGCTTGGCTACCAAAGTACTCTAGCCGCCCTACTTTCAGTCCGACTTCTTCTTCAACTTCTCGTCTGAGTGCGGATTCGACTGTTTCACCGACCTCAATAAAACCGGCTAATGCGCTAAAAAAACGAGATGGGAAAGTCGGGTTATGTGCCAAAAGACATTCTTCACCACGGGTAATGACGGTAATAACGCAGGGTGATAAACGAGGGTAAAACAGCAGATCACATGGCGTACAGTATTTCGCCATCTCTTTGATATGCTTCTCTGTCGGTGAACCACATCGTCCACAAAACTGATGATCTCGCTCCCAGTTTACAATCTGAAGGGCCCTGGCAGCCACTGCGTAGTCGATCTCACTCAGCAAGCCCAGAAGCTGCCCCAAGCCTAACCAGCTGTGTTCATGGACATCCGGCAACTGATCAAGCACAACCACGTAGCATTCCTGATCAAAATAGCTACCTATATAGTGCACAGGGGCTTCTAGCTGGGGATTGGCAAAGCGCCAGACGCTGGCATTGATCGGCTGCCAGCCTTCTACGTCAGAACACAGAACCTGCCCTTGAGACACAGGCACATAACATCTGTCGGAACCCTCTTGCTGAGGAGCGTGACCAGGTATAAACATACTGCTTGATAACCCCGTAAAATATACGCCGAGCCGGCTTCCTACTGTTCGACCGGATACCCTAGCGCTTGTAAACTCTCTTCGGCGATCGCCAATATCGAATCGTCTGCCGCTTTATTTTCTTTGACTTCATCCAGGTAGTATTCGAGCCCAATGACGGCGTCGGCAAAGGTTTCCAACAGCTGTTGAGTCGCCACCGTTTTATTGGTCGACAGGAGCGTATCGTCCACAAAATTCACACAACTGGCGACGACAGCGGCGGCTCTCGGCAAACTGAGTACAGTCATACCTCCGCGAACCGAAGTCAGAGTAGCCCCCACATTTTTAATATGGCCGTAATCATAATTGGACTCGGCGAATGCGCTGAGGGCTCGCTTAACCAGAGCCAGGCCCGATTCAGCTTCCTGAATGACCAATAACTCAGCTTCAGCCAACTGCGAGGAAGCAATGATTTCCTGACGCGCCAGAGCATTAGCCTGGGCCAGTTTTTCATGTGTCAGATTTAAGGTGCCCAGACCTGAAATTGTACTTTCGACGTAAAGCAGAGAGTCGGCAATTTCAATCAGATCGTTGGCTTCAGCCGGAGTATTAGCATCACGCAAAGCGGTAATTTTTGCTGACTCTTCTTTTAGTGTATTACCCGCAGAGACCAGTCCCACGACTGAAAGAATTTCTGCCACTTTCAGGATGTGGCCAGCCAAATCCCCATAGTCGGCCAACCCTTTGTCATCAGCTTGGGATGAATTCTCCAGGATTTCTTTGATATCCCGTATTTCATCCTTAAGAACAGCTGCTACAGAGGCCACCGTATTAACGCTCGGCCCTTTTAAGGCCTCCTGCTCATTCATCAGGTCTTTATCGCTGTAGCTCAGCGGGGCAACAGCGAAGGTATTCAATGCTTCCTTCGCTTTATCAGTCGGTTTGTGAGCCAGCGCAATCACATACAGCAACTGGTTTAACATCATCTCAGAAGGCTGAACTTCAAAAGCCTGTATCCCTTTATCCTGGAGAGTCTTGATTTGCCGATCCAGGGCGGTGAGACAGAGCTTGCGAGATTTATTGAGTTCCATATGGTTGGTGCGGATGACTTCAAGCGTGGTCGCCCCCAAGTACCAAAGGCGAGCAATGGAGCGATCACCTGAGATGATCTCAAGCCGTTCCAGTGCTCTCTGCATAATACCGAGGGCCGATTGCTTTTGTTTACCTTGTAATACGTTAAGCAAACCTACCTGGAACATGTGTCTCAGGCGGCGAATCAATGCCGACAGGTCATCAACTGATATAGCCGAGCCTGCGGATTTGGGTTTGTATTTGGCGGTAAGATCAGCCTGGAAAAAGTGGCTCTCAGAGATTGGGGGCTTTTTAGTCAGCTGTCTGAGTTCATTGATATAAGGGATCAAGAGGACCGGCATGCTGCGGCGTGTTTGCTGTGTGTATTCGAGATATCTGGGTAGGATAAAGAACGACCCCGTCAAAACGCTCAAAATTTGATCAAGACCCTGCTCCTCTCCCAAGGTAATGGTTTGAGCGACGGATAGAATCTCATCGGCCAGCATATCGGCGCCATACAGCTGGATCAGTCGCAAAGTACCACGAATTTGCTCAATCGCTTCGATACTTGCCTGAAGTAACTCACCGTTGTTGGTATCCGCAACAAACTGCTCTAGTTTGGTAGCCGCCAGTTCGATCGTCGCAACCAGTTCATCACTGACCAGGTTCAGAGAGGTGATGTTAACGCTTTCATTCTGTACCACGCTTCTTCCTTAATATTTATTCATTGGCCGGACTTCTCAGACTGACCTGTTCTACTGGTGGTTTAAGCTTTGTACCAACTTACATAGCCCCCCGGCACTGAATAAAGCCATTTATCAGCCTTAAACACTGAATCAGGAAAGCATAAGCCCCAATGGTCTGGCTATATTCTCAAAAAAACCATCAAAATACAGTCAGATCTTATTGAAATACTTGAATTTTTTCACGATCAGGGTACTTTCACCATCGCATTTTGGCCAGCAGCCTGAGATTTCTAGCCGTATTACTCAGAAAACGACGCTCTAGCCGATAACTTCCGGTATGTTAAAACAGTAAACCGCATAGCAACTTCAGTTAATTTGATCGCTGTCACGAATGTGACATCTACGAGATAAGAACATGAGTCAGACACTATTTAAGGCACTCGGCAAGAATTTTTTGGGACAGGCCCCCAATTGGTATAAGCAGGCCATTGTCTCCTTTCTGGTCATCAACCCTATTCTATTTTTTACCGTGGGCCCATTTATTACTGGCTGGTTGTTGATCGCTGAATTCATTTTCACACTGGCGATGGCTTTGAAGTGCTATCCACTCCAGCCTGGAGGACTGTTAGCGATTCAAGCTGCAATGCTGGGTATGACCAGCCCCGAATCCATCTATACCGAAATTGAAAGCAATCTTGAGGTTATCTTATTGCTGGTATTCATGGTGGCAGGCATCTACTTCATGAAAAACCTGCTGCTGTTTGTATTTACCAAGATTCTCATTGGTGTGCGCTCAAAAACAATGCTTTCACTTCTGTTTAGCTTGGTCGCGGCCTTTCTGTCAGCGTTTCTGGACGCACTGACGGTGACAGCCGTATTGATCACTGTGGCGGTTGGCTTTTATTCGGTTTATCACAAGGTCGCCTCTGGCAATACACATCATCATGAGCAGGATAGTCATGACCACTCTTGTGATGAGAAAGTAACCGCCTTCCACCGCGAAGACCTTGATGCTTTCCGAGCCTTCCTCCGTAGCCTGATCATGCACGGCGCTGTAGGTACGGCTCTGGGCGGCGTATGCACCTTGGTGGGCGAGCCTCAAAACCTGCTGATCGCTCAAATAGCGGGTTGGAGCTTTGTCGACTTCTTCCTTCGAATGGCTCCGATTACAATGCCCGTTTTAGCCGCAGGACTGGGGACATGCTTTCTCCTCGAGAAGTGTAAAATCATGGGCTATGGCGTTCACTTACCCGAACCCGTACGTCACGTTCTTGAGGATTTCGCAGCTAACGAAGAGAAGAAGCGCAGTCCACGTGACGTAGCCCAACTGCTGGTTCAGGCCATAGTAGCTTTTCTTCTTGTCGCTGCCCTGGCACTGCACGTTGCCGAAGTTGGTTTGATTGGCTTAATGATTATCGTCTTGCTCACTGCGTTTAACGGCGTGATTGAGGAACACCAGATTGGCCATGCGTTTGAAGAAGCACTTCCATTCACTGCGCTTTTGGTGGTCTTCTTTGCCGTTGTGGCGGTAATTCATGATCAACATTTATTCAGCCCAATCATTCACTATGTTTTGGCCATGGAAGAGTCTATCCAGCCTGCTATGTTCTTTATCGCTAATGGCGTGTTATCCATGATCAGCGACAACGTTTTTGTTGCGACGGTCTATATCAATGAAGTGAAAACGGCTTTAGATGCTGGCGAGATCACTCGTGAACATTTTGACAAACTGGCGATTGCTATTAATACCGGAACGAATCTCCCCAGTGTTGCAACGCCTAATGGTCAGGCTGCATTCCTGTTCCTGCTAACCTCAGCTTTGGCTCCTTTGATTCGCTTGTCTTACGGCAGAATGGTTGTAATGGCGCTTCCCTATACGATTGTCTTGGGTGGGGTCGGTTTAATGATGGTACTTATAAAACTGTAAATTTAAGCCCATTGCAGAAACAAAAAAGCGAGTCCATAGGCTCGCTTTTTTTATGGTTACTATATTCAGATTTATGGTCACTGCATTCAGATTTATGGTCACTACACTCAGAAACCGGGCCAGAACCTATTGCCTCTTCCAAAGACAGCTCTCACCCAACTCGCTCAGCTTTGCCTCATGTGCCGCCAATTCAGCTTCGCCCGCTCTAATTACTTTCAGCGGCGTTCTATTTGAATCAAGCCTTTGAATACCGCTGACCTGCTCTGAGTCCGAGTTTGAATCTTCAGACTCAGCTCCCAGCATTAAATTCGTTTGCCCACCCGTCATCAACAGGTAGACATCGGCCAAAATCTCCGAATCCAGTAAGGCCCCGTGAAGGTCACGCTGAGAGTTATCAACCCCATAACGTTTACAGAGCACATCCAGATTGTTTTTCTGGCCTGGATGCTTCTGACGCGCCATCACCAGCGTGTCGATCACACCGCAGTATTCCGTCACTGGTGGAATAACGGGTTTCAACATGGCAAATTCGTGATTGATAAAGCCAATATCAAACGGCGCATTGTGAATGATTAATTGAGCACCATTGATAAACTCCAGAAACTCAGAGGCAATCTGGGCAAAGCGAGGTTT
>NZ_CBFIHX010000062.1:0-21729 GCF_965662505.1 Pseudomaricurvus sp.
CAGCCAGATTGGCGCAGTGCAGAGGCGTTCAAGGCGTTGGGTAAACCCAATCTCTTTTTGGGGTCTCTGCGGGCAATATGGACTCGATGATCAACCGCTACACCGCTGATCTGAAGGTTCGCAATGACGATGCTTACACGCCAGATGGCGCACCGGGTAAACGTCCGGATCGTGCGGTCACCGTTTACAGTCAGCGTTGTAAAGAAGCCTATAAAGATGTGCCCATTGTATTGGGGGGTATCGAAGCCAGTTTGCGCCGCATTGCCCAGTACGACTACTGGAGTGATGAGGTTCGTCGTTCCGTACTGATCGACGCCACGGGCGATATTCTACTGTACGGCAACGCAGAGCGGGCGATTGCCGAAGTCGCTCACGAGCTTGCTCTGGGTAAGACCATTGATGATCTGAAAGACATTCGCGGCACGGCCGTTATGCGCAGTACCGTTCCTTCCGGTTGGACGGAAATCGATTCCACCCGTATTGATTGGCCACAGCATGTGGATGAAATTTCCAATCCTTATGAATTCGATGCAAAAGACGACGGCTCCTGCGCAAAGAAAGACGACCTGAAAGCAGACGAAGAGCAACCGGTACGCATTATCCCCATGCCTTTGCAGGGCAAAAGCGTGTGGGAGATGGAGAACACCTATATCCGCTTGCCGTCTTTTGAGAAAGTCAGCAAGGATGCGGTTCTGTATTCTCACGCGTCCCGTGTATTGCATCAGGAGTCCAATCCGCATAACGCACGCGTGCTGGTACAAAAACACGGTAACCGCGAGCTGTGGGTGAACCCACCGCCGATCCCTCTGGAAACCGAAGAGATGGACGGCGTATTTGCGTTGCCGTATCAACGCCGCCCGCATCCCAGCTATGGCGAAGCGAAGATTCCCGCGTATGACATGATTAAAACCTCGGTGAATATCATGCGAGGTTGTTTCGGTGGCTGTACCTTTTGTTCGATTACCGAGCACGAAGGTCGCGTGATCCAAAGCCGGTCACAAGAATCGGTTTTGAAAGAAATCGAAGCCATCACGGAAACGGTTCCGGGCTTTACCGGTACGATTTCAGATCTGGGTGGTCCTACCGCCAATATGTACCACCTGAACTGTAAAGATCCGATGATCCACGCCAACTGCCGTCGGTTATCTTGTGTGTTTCCGACCATCTGTAAAAACCTGGTGACCGATCACAGTCAAACCACGCAGCTTTACCGCAAGGCACGTGAGATCAAGGGCGTGAAGCGGGTGGCTATTGCATCTGGCTTGCGTTACGACCTGGCCGTGCGTGATCCGGAATACGTGAAAGAGCTGGTGACGCATCATGTGGGCGGCTACCTGAAAATCGCGCCGGAGCACAGCGAAATGGATACGCTGAACAAGATGATGAAGCCGGGAATGGATACTTATTACGACTTCAAGCGCATGTTTGATAAGTACTCCAAAGAGGCGGGCAAAGAACAGTATCTGATACCGTATTTCATCGCCGCGCACCCGGGCTGTGAAGATGATGACATGCTGAACCTGTCCCTGTGGCTGAAGAAAAACAAATTCCGTGTGGATCAGGTGCAGACTTTTTATCCTTCACCTATGTCATTGGCGACCGCGATGTACCACTCGGAGCGGGATCCGCTGCACAAGCTCAGCTACAAGAGTAAAAAGATTTACATTCCCCGTAAGCTGGAACAGCGCCGCCTGCAAAAAGCGTTTTTGCGTTATCACGACCCCAAAAACTGGGCTTTCCTGCGCAAAGCGTTGCTGGATATGAACCGTAAAGACTTGATCGGTGATGGCCCTAACCAGTTGATTCCCTGGGAAGATAAAATGCCGGGCCGCGGTAAGCAATACAGCGGCTATAACAAGGCTATTGGTGCTCAGGGACGCAGTGCAGGGGATGGCGTGGGTAAACCTAAAGCCCGCAAATCCACTGACAATCGACGTCCTGCGACGGCAAAAAAATCAAAAGGACAGGGTGGGCGTGGGCCCAAAGCCCGTCGTCGATAAGCAATTATCGACGACACACCCAGCCCAGGCTTACACAGCCACATGACTAACGATTTTCAGCAGGCTCCTTGATGTCCCATAGCGTTTCTTCTGGTCACTCTTCTCCCGATTACACTCTGGATTGGGCTTATGCCTATGGTGAACCGCAGGTCATGGGGGTGTTTCGACAAACTCCTGAAGACTTTCAGGTGGTTGAAAATCTGGGGTTTGAGTTAACCGGTCAGGGCGAACACGTTTACCTGCACATTGAAAAGCGCGGCGAAAATACGGCCTGGCTGGCTCGCCAGATTGCCCGTTTGGCGGGAGTGCAAAATAACGATGTGGGCTATGCCGGGTTAAAAGATCGCCATGCGGTCACTCGTCAATGGTTCAGTATTTATTTCCCCAAAGGTGAAGAGCCGAATTGGAAAGAGCTGGAAACAGAAACTACTCGTCTCCTCGAAGTCACCCGTCATAGCCAGAAGCTTCGTCGAGGCGCTCATCAAAGCAATCACTTTGTGATTCGTCTGCATCAGCTGGAAGGTGATCTGTCGGGGTTGAGCCAGCGGCTGAAACGGGTTGCCGCTGACGGTGTGCCCAATTATTTCGGCCTGCAACGCTTTGGTCATGGTGGCAATAACCTCAATGAGGCCAATCGAATTCTCGTCGAAGGTGGCCGTATCGGTAACCGACAGAAGCGCGGCATGATGCTCTCGGCTGCGCGCTCCTATCTGTTTAACCAGGTGCTCAGCGTGCGCATTAACGATGGGACGTGGAATACAGGGCTGGAAGGTGATGTTCTGACCGATGATGGCGCTTGTGGTACGGGTCCTCTCTGGGGGCGAGGCCGGCCGTTGGTGTCTGCTGAGTGTCTGGCTCTGGAAGAGAAAGTGTTGAGCAAGCCCGAGGGGTGGTGTGATGCGCTTGAGCATGTCGGATTGTCTCAGGAGCGACGTCCCTTATTATTGCGGCCTCAGCAGTTTGTCAGTCACCTTGAGGGGGCGACCCTGGAAGTCAGTTTCTCCTTGCCCCCCGGCACTTACGCCACCGCGGTATTGCGCGAGCTTTCTGTTTTGAACGACGTAAGTGGGCTGAATGATGCAAGTGGGTTGAAAGAGATGCCAGCGCAGGAGGATATGGTATAGTTCTTGGCTTGGGTGGATTGGGGATTGTTGTATCCACCGCTTTGCGGTTTATGGGGGCATGCTACAGGCCCTGATACTGTTATTACTGGGGGAATAGGGTGAGCAGCCTGCAACTACAAGGTATTGGCATGACCTCGCAGCGGACGAGGCAACGGTTGGTTGAACGCCTGATGGATCAAGGGGTAACCAATCACCAGGTGCTGGATGTTATGGGGGGAACCCCTCGGCACATCTTCCTGGATGAAGCGCTGTCACACAGAGCTTACGAAGACACATCGCTACCTATCGGCTACGGACAGACCTTGTCTCAGCCTTATATCGTCGCACGAATGACAGAAGTGTTAATTGGCGCCGCTGGCAAGTTGGAGCGTGTGCTGGAAGTGGGAACCGGTTCTGGATATCAGACCAGTGTTCTCGCGCAATTGGTGCCACAGGTCTACAGTGTGGAGCGTATCAAACCTCTGCAAGACAAGGCGCGAGATCGCTTGCGCAAAATCGGTTTGCGTAACGTCGAGCTGAAGCACGCAGACGGTGGTTTTGGCTGGCCGGAACGTGGTCCGTTTGATGGAATTTTGAGCACGGCTGCGCCGAGGGATGTTCCACCTGAGCTGCTGGAGCAGTTAGCGCCCGACGGGGTACTTGTCATCCCGGTGGGGGGCGTGGATCAGGAGCTGCGGTTGGTCATTCGGGATGGCGACAGTGACAACTTCGTCACTCAAGTGCTGGAACCCGTGAAATTTGTTCCTTTGTTGTCGGGCGTGACTCGCTAGGTACCAGAAACGAAGTCCAGACATAGGTATTGCCAGTCGGGTAGCTTTAACGTGATTTCGACAGCGAACTGAACAAACGCTGGTTAGGCGTGTCTGTAATCTCAACGTTTGTTTGGATGTAAACGCCGTTAAAACCAGAAGGGTGGTATTTTGAAGGATTCAGATAAAAAGGGATGGAGCCACTTCGGTTCTTTGTTTTTGCGCGGCATGGCAATGGGGGCCGCAGATGTGATACCCGGGGTTTCGGGTGGCACGATCGCTTTCATTACCGGTATCTATGCCGAACTAATTGATTCCCTGCGCCGCTGTGACCATCAGGCTATTAAGTGCCTGTTCCAGCAAGGCGTTCCTGCGATGTGGCGTCACATCAATGGTTCTTTCCTGGTCGCCGTTTTTGGTGGCATCTTCTTTAGTATTTTCTCTCTGGCCAAAGTGATGAGTCTTTGGTTGGAAGCTCAGCCGATTTTGGTGTGGTCTCTGTTCTTTGGACTCATTCTGGCGTCATCTTTTCTTTTGTTGAAACAAGTGGGACGCTGGAATCCAGCCCGTGTCTGCCTGGTGATACTCGGCATCATTTTGGCTTTAGCTGTGACCTGGCTGAAGCCGACTCACTTGCCGGAAGTCTGGTGGGTTATCTTGTTAGCCGGTATGGTGGCGATCTGCGCGATGATTCTGCCGGGTATTTCCGGCGGTTTCCTGTTGCTGATGATGGGGCTGTATTCAACCATCATCGGGGCTATTTCCCAGTTGAATTTTGGCTTGCTCCTGCCTTTTGCGGTGGGCTGCGCTATTGGATTGCTGCTCTTTTCTCATATTCTGAGTTGGCTTTTGCATCGCTACGAAGCGGGCACAATGGCTTTGTTGACCGGGTTTCTGATCGGTTCCCTGAATATTATCTGGCCCTGGAAGCAAACCCTCGAAACGGTCATTGATCGGCATGGAGAACTGGTGCCGTTGGTTCAGCAGAATATTCTTCCCAGCCAATATGCAGCAATCACTGGAGGCTCGGCTGAATTGCTTCCGGCTATTTTCATGGGATTGATGGGGCTTTTGGCGGTCGTGGGAATGGATTATCTGGCAGGTAAGAAACAGCTGTATTCCAGATAGTTGTACTTTTGATAAGCAGGAATGCGATCTACCACACTAATGTGACGCTGCAGGTATCAAATGTTGGCTGAGCACAAGAGTTGTGAAAAGTGACACAAAAAATGTCAGATACCGCAATGATGAAATGGGTTTCTGGCAACCCCCAATAAGGGGCTGATTCATCCAAAATCTCGGAAAAAATCGAAAAATGGTATGAAATAAGACTGTGATATGGAAAAGTTCTATACAGTTTTCACATAAAAATTAATGGCTGAAAGGTTTTTTGGTTATACATACCCACTTAATAACCGGCTCAAGAAGCGATTCGGATGACATCAGCAGTTCTTAAATCGACGTTCTTTGTTGGTAAGGTGTTCATAATATTGAGCACGCTTCTCTTTTTGTCTGCTTGCTCGGCAAATAGGGCTCCTGTTTCTGATCGAGGAGCGCTTCACAGTAATAAATTGACCTACCATATCGTATCCCGTGGGGAGACTTTGTATTCCATCGCTTGGCGCTATGGTGTGGACTACAAGGACCTTGCCCGACGTAATGGGATTAATCGCCAATTCACCATTTTCCCCGGCCAAAAAATCTACCTGAATGGCACTGCACCCAGAGCAAAAGCTTCGACTAAAGTCGTACAAGCTCCTGTGAGTAGTCCGTCTCCCCCCCGTTCAAAAACCACGACGAAACCCCGGGTGGCGCCAAAAACGCCTACAGTGTCGCATAGTAGTTTGAAGTGGCAGTGGCCAGCCCAGGGGAAAGTGCTGGCGGGGTTTTCATCACAAAAAAGCTTAAACAAGGGAGTTGATATTAATGGACGTTTGGGGGAATCTGTACTTGCGGCTGCCTCTGGAGTGGTTGTTTACGCTGGAAGTGGTATCCGCGGCTACGGCAAGCTACTGATCGTCAAGCACAATGAACATTACTTAAGTGCTTATGCACACAACAGTAAGTTATTGGTGCGAGAGAGGGAGAGTGTCAAAGCAGGTCAAAAAATTGCCGAAATAGGGAATAGTGGCACAGACCGCAGCAAACTGCATTTTGAGATTAGACGCGAAGGGAAACCGGTAGATCCTTTACAGTATTTACCGAAACGCTAAGAGATCAAGGTGCAAGGATTGATATAACTATAAATACGCTGTGCACAAAAAATTACAAAGTGTCCACTGAGGGTGAGAAGAGCCAGACAGTCCTGAATATTAGGACGGTCTGTTATGGAATGAAACCGAATACTCACGGGGCTAGAGACATGGCAGTACAGGAAGCAGTACCAGTAAAAAGCGAAGACGTTTTATCAGTTACTGAAAAACTGTTAGATGGGAAGAAGGCAAAAAAAGCCGCCAAGACTTCTGCGGAGAAGCCTGTTTCCAAAAGCACAACTTCAAAATCTCGCGCAAAGCGACCGGCAAGCATATCTGATCCAGACAAATTCCAGAAGACGCTGGATGCGACCCAGCTGTATCTCAACGAAATTGGTTTCTCACCTTTATTAACCGCCGAAGAGGAAGTGTACTTCTCACGTAAGTCTCTTCGTGGCTGTGAGGCCTCTCGCAAACGTATGATTGAAAGCAATCTGCGCTTGGTGGTCAAAATTGCTCGACGCTATGTCAATCGCGGCTTGGCGCTGCTGGACTTGATTGAAGAGGGTAACCTGGGCTTGATTCGCGCGGTGGAAAAATTTGATCCCGAGCGCGGTTTCCGCTTTTCAACCTATGCCACCTGGTGGATTCGTCAAACCATCGAGCGTGCAATCATGAATCAGACCCGCACCATCCGGTTGCCGATTCATGTGGTTAAAGAATTAAATGTCTATCTGCGTGCAGCCCGTGAGCTTGCTCAAAAGCTGGATCACGAGCCAACACCGGAAGAGATCGCCGACTTGTTGGACAAGCCGGTTGCAGATGTCCAGCGGATGCTGGGGCTCAACGAACGCGTAACGTCAATGGATGTTCCCATTGGTCAGTCTTCTGACAAGTCATTGGTAGATACCATTCCGGACCAACAGGTTTCTGATCCAGCGTCGTTGCTGCAAGACAGTGATCTGAGTGAAAGCATTGATGGCTGGTTGACTGAGTTAACCGAGAAGCAGCGTGAAGTGGTTGCTCGCCGGTTTGGCTTGCGGGGCTATGAAATGAGTACTCTGGAAGAGGTGGGTCGGGAAATCGGCTTGACTCGCGAGCGTGTACGTCAGATTCAGGTGGAAGCCTTGAAGCGTCTGCGGGACATTCTGGAGAAGCAGGGTTTGAACAGTGAAGCGCTCTTCGGCGCGATGTAGCAGTACTTTCATTCCTGCAGTATTAAGGATATAAAAAAACCGCAGCTTGCTGCGGTTTTTTATTGGGCGGATAAAGCTGAGCGGTTGGGCTCTTGTTTATCGCTCCAGATACTGCAACTTGTTCTCTACGCCATCCCACTCTTCGTGATCAGCAGGCGCGTCTTTTTTCTCGGTGATGTTTGGCCAGACTTCCGCCAGCTCAGCGTTCAGCTCCAGGTATACTTCCTGACCGGCTGGCAGCTCATCTTCGGAGAAGATAGCATCAGCAGGACATTCGGGCTCACACAGAGCACAATCGATACATTCATCAGGGTGGATAACCAAAAAGTTGGGACCTTCGTAGAAGCAATCCACTGGACACACTTCGACACAGTCGGTGTGCTTACATTTAATACAGTTATCCCCAACCACAAAAGTCATGGCGAAAGCTCCACTTGCTAATTTAGATTTTAATGCACACTGTGATTTTTGATACACATTAAGTGCGCTCAGGCTAATCCGGGATTGTACCAGCTTGGTTATCCGGGCGGGAGAGTTTATCAGATTAGATTAATTGGTTTTACTGTTTAATCCTCACGAACACGGAGAAGTGAAACTCATTATCATTTGTGGGTCGTGTTTGCGGGTCATAAGGTGAAGGTGAGCGAAGTGCAGGCATTTCAGGTATTTGTTTAAAGTGCCCGCACTCGCTTGGAGATCATTGAGAGAGCAGTTTCTTCAGTTGATAAAGTTGCTCCAGTGCCTGCCGTGGTGTCAGATCATCCGGGTCGATATCTTCCAAAGCTTCAACCGCAGGGTGTGGCGCGCTGGCACCAAACATATCTCCCTGAAAGGGATCATTAGTCGCCGATGTTGTTGAGCTGGATGATGTATCTGATGCGGATGCCGTCGATGGTGCCGCTGCCGCAGTTGTTACTGGATCTGGCGTGTTTTCAAGGACTGGAGATTCAGACACGGTGGTAGCGGGCACAGACTGAATCGCGCTTTTGGTCCCTTCGAGAATATCCAGTTGCTGCCGGGCCAGCGACACCACGTCGGCGGGAATGCCTGCAAGTTTCGCAACCTGTAAACCGTAACTTTTACTGGCTGGACCATCCTGAATATTGTGCAGGAACACGATGTTGTCGTTGTGTTCAGTGGCATCCAGGTGGATGTTCGCAGCATTGCTGTGGGTCTGTGGCAACTCAGTCAGTTCAAAGTAGTGAGTGGCAAACAAAGTAAAGGGTTTCACCTGTTCGGCCAACTTGGTGGCGCAAGCCCAGGCCAATGACAGCCCGTCAAAAGTACTGGTCCCGCGGCCAATTTCATCCATCAATACCAGACTGCGCTCGGTAGCGTTGTTGAGAATATTGGCGGTTTCGGTCATTTCCACCATAAACGTTGAGCGCCCGCCGGCCAGGTCATCCGAAGATCCGATACGGGTAAATATACGATCGACCATGCCGATGGAGGCTGCTTCTGCAGGAATGTAACTGCCGATATGAGCCAGTAGCGTGATCAACGCAGTTTGTCGCATGTACGTCGACTTACCGCCCATGTTCGGACCGGTAACGATCAGCATTTTGCGCTCGTCGTTAAAGGCCAGATCATTCGGTACAAAGGGGTGGTCGGATACTTTTTCGACCACGGGATGGCGACCGGCCTTGTAGGTAATGCCGGGTTCCTGCGCCAGGGTCGGGCAGGTGAAATTCAGGTTGTCAGCCCGTTCGGCGAGAGTCGACAAGACATCCAGCTCTGACACGGCCGCAGCAGCTTGCTGTAGAGGCTGTAACTGCTCATTCAGTCGCTCGATGATTTCTTCGTAGAGTGCTTTCTCACGACTGAGCGCACGGCTTTTGGCCGACAGAGCTTTATCTTCAAAGACTTTCAGCTCCGGGGTGATAAAGCGTTCAGCATTTTTCAGCGTTTGGCGACGAATATACTCGGTCGGAGCCTTGTCAGACATGGCACGGCTGATTTCAATGTAATAACCGTGTACGCGGTTGTAGCCAACCTTCAATGTGCTGATGCCTGTGCGCTCTTTCTCCTGAGTTTCCAGGTCGATCAAAAACTGACCGGCGTTGCTGCTGATGTTACGCAGTTCATCCAGCTCTTCGTCGTAACCTTCGGCAATCACGCCGCCCTCACGGATAACAACCGGTGGGTTTTCGCAGATGGCGCGCTCTAGCAGATTTTCCAGATCCGGGAAGGTGCCAATACTGTTGGCCAGCTCGGCCAGATGTGGGGCGGACAGGCTTTTCATCTGCCCCTGTAATTCGGGGTAGGTGCTGAGAGAGGTGTACAAACGTGACAAATCCCGTGGACGGGCAGAGCGTAGTGCCAGTCGACCGAGAATTCTCTCCAGGTCACCAATGCGTTTCAGGCTTTGGCGAATGGGTTCAAACTGGTAATTTTCCAACAGGTTGGTAATGGCGCCCTGACGAGCCTTAAGGGTGCTGAGTTCTCTCAGGGGGCGGTTTAGCCAACGTCTTAGCAAGCGGCCGCCCATGGCAGTGGAAGAGGTGTTCAGTACGTCAAACAGCGTGTTCTCATCACCACCGTTTAAATTGATGTCCAGTTCCAGATTGCGGCGGGTGGCGGCGTCCATGGCAACGGCTTCATCACGATTCTCACCACTGATGGCGTTGATATGAGGCAGCGCGGTGCGTTGAGTTTCCTGAGCGTAGGACAATAGACAGCCCGCGGCTGCTAGAGCGATGGTCATGTGGTCGCAGCCGAAGCCGGCCAGGTCTTGAGTGCCGAATTGTTGGGTCAGCAGCCGCTGGGCGGTTTCCAGTTCGAACTCCCAGGGTGCGCGACGGCGCAGGCCGCGACGCTTTTCCAGAATTTCAGGGCTGATCAGGTCTTCAGAGACCAGTAACTCTGCCGGGTTGAGGCGTTGTAATTCGCCCAGAGCTGCATCCAGTCCCTGAACCTCCAATACCTGAAAGCGACCGGAGCCAATATCCATCGTGGCAAAACCGAAAGTATCTTCGAGGACATGCAGAGCGACCAGCAAGTTGTCGCGACTTTCATCGAGTAAGGACTCATCGCTGACGGTCCCCGGCGTCACAATGCGAACGACCTTGCGCTCAACCGGTCCTTTGCTAGTGGCAGGATCACCGATTTGTTCGCAGATCGCGACAGAAACCCCTTTACGCACCAGCTTGGCGAGGTAGCCATCCGCTGCATGAAACGGGATGCCGGCCATGGGGATAGGCTCGCCGTCGGACTTACCGCGAGCGGTTAAAGTCACGTCCAGCAGCTCAGAAGCCCGTTTTGCGTCGTCGTAGAACAGCTCATAGAAGTCGCCCATGCGGTAAAATACCAATTCGTGTGGATGCTCAGCCTTGATCTTTAAATACTGCTGCATCATGGGGGTGTGCTTCTGGGGCTGGTCGGTTTTTGGCATAATTCGAAGTCTGAAATCCGGTCGGAGGGCAAAAGCGATATTCTACGTGAATGCGGCCGGACAGGTGAAGGCCGCGAAGGTCTCAATTAAGGATTAAATATGAGCTCAGAAACACTCGCATTGTGCGAGGAGATTGGTCAGGAGCTGAAAGCCCGCCAGTGGCGCATAGGTACTGCGGAATCCTGTACCGGTGGCCTGCTGGCTGCAGCCATCACTGATGTGGCCGGTAGCTCCGGTTGGTTTGATGAAGGTCTGGTGACCTATGCGAATGCCAGTAAGCAGCGCCTGTTGTCGGTGTCCCCTGAAGTTCTGCAATCAGATGGCGCTGTCAGTCAGCCGGTGGTTGAGGCCATGGTGAAGGGCGTTCTGGCCAGAGGGGCCGATGTGGCTGTGGCGACCAGTGGAATCGCCGGGCCTGAGGGTGGTTCAGAGGAAAAACCTGTGGGTTCGGTCTGGTTTGCCTGGGCTTTAGCCGGTAAGGTCAGCAGTGAGTTCAGAGTTTTTTCTGGGGACCGGATGGCTGTGCGGACAAAGGCAACTGAGTTTGCGTTGCGTCAATTACTCCAGATTCTTAAGGCCGATTCTTCCGCTTGATCGCCTGAATCAGATTGAGTCGGGCCAAATCAAAAAGCACTGTACAAAAAAATAGTACTGTTTTCTTGTACAGTAAAAATAAATGTGCTTCAATGCATTCAACAATTCAGAATTAATCAGTTTGGGCTAGGCAGGTGTCGAAATGACACTGCTGCTCGTTACAGTATTAAATCCATCCAATATGAAGGGGTGACTCATGGATCAGAACAAAGAAAAAGCATTGCAGGCCGCTTTAAGCCAGATCGAGCGTCAATTTGGCAAGGGCACTGTCATGCGCATGGGCGATAAGGAGCGTGTACGCATTCCGTCCATTTCTACCGGTTCTTTAGGTTTGGATGTCGCTCTGGGTATTGGTGGTCTGCCGAAAGGTCGCATTGTTGAGATTTACGGTCCTGAATCCTCCGGTAAAACAACCCTGACGTTACAGGCCATCGCCGAAGCGCAGAAAGCGGGTGGTACCTGTGCTTTTATCGATGCGGAGCATGCTCTGGATCCTATCTACGCTGAAAAACTGGGCGTTAATGTTGATGATCTGATTGTTTCCCAGCCCGATACAGGTGAGCAGGCTCTGGAAGTTGCGGACATGCTGGTACGCTCAGGTGCCATTGACGTGATCGTAGTGGACTCCGTTGCGGCCCTAACGCCGAAGGCTGAAATTGAAGGTGAGATGGGTGACCATCACGTTGGCTTGCAGGCGCGTTTGATGTCTCAGGCGTTGCGTAAAATCACCGGTAATATTAAAAATGCCAATTGCCTGTGTATCTTTATTAACCAGATCCGTATGAAGATCGGTGTAATGTTCGGCAACCCCGAAACGACCACAGGCGGTAATGCTCTGAAATTTTACTCGTCTGTGCGTTTGGATATCCGTCGTATTGGCGCTGTTAAAGAGGGTGACGAGGTCGTCGGTTCTGAGACTCGAGTGAAAGTCGTTAAGAACAAGGTGGCACCGCCATTTACCCAGACAGAATTTCAGATCATGTACGGTAAAGGTATTAACCGCATGGGCGAAGTGATCGACTTTGGCGTCAAGCTGGGGCTGATCGACAAAGCTGGTGCCTGGTACAGTTATCAAGGCGACAAGATTGGTCAAGGTAAAAGCAATGTGGGTAAATACCTGAAAGAAAACCCTGAAATTGCATCCACCATTGAGGCTGAAATCCGCAGACAGTTGTTGCCTCAGGATGGCCCTGTCGAAGAGGTTGCTGAAGCAGAGGGCGCTGAAGCTTAAATCTCGCGAAAAAGTCAGGATGCCGCGCAGCGATAGCGTATTTTGCTGTCAGGCATCTTGGCTTTTTACGTGCCAGTCGAATTGTTTTCATGAATCGCAAATCGTAATACGTCGAAATTGACCCTTTACGATCTGTACAATCCTCTCAATATTAAAGCAACCCACTCGGTGATGTCTGATGAATCAGTCTCAGGCGCCGGAACAGGTCGCCACCTACCGTCAAATTCGCTGGACTGCCATGGATATTCTCGCTCGTCGGGAACATTCACGTCGGGAACTTCAGCAAAAACTGTCCCTGCGATATCCGGAATCCGCCAATCTCATTGAAGAAGTTATTTGTGATCTGCAGATGGAATTGCTGCAATCTGATGAGCGTTTCACAGAAGCTTATGTGGCCATGCGTCGTCGTAAGGGTTATGGCCCGCAGCGTTTACAGATGGAGCTGAGAGAAAAAGGAATAGAACAGAGCCTTGTTGTAGAGGAGCTGAGTAAACCTGAACTTGACTGGTTTGCTCAGGCCGAGAGTGTACTAAGAAAGAAGTTTCAGGAGCCTGCCGGTGGTATGAAGGAACGGGCCAAACAAATCCGTTTTCTGCAATATCGGGGATTTGCGCATGAGCATATCCAAGAAGCTATGAGAACTGGCAACTGCCTGTAACGCCAGCTCAGCAACCACGTCTTGATCTAAACCTTGTGTTTAAGTCCTTGCGCTATACCTTGTGTTTAAGTCGTGCACTAAGAGCTGTAGTTGGACTGTAGTTGAGCTGTAGTTGGACTGTAGTTGGACTGTAGTTGAGTTGTAGTTGCACTGTAGTTTCAGGAAGAGAGTTCAGGTATGGTCATCTTCCCGGGGCTGGCTCGATATCAATCTTCCGCCTGTCTTATGTCTTTTAATCGTGGTGAAGTCTATGGAGTGCAGAAAAGCGTGTGGTATGTGCTGTATTGCACCCTCTATTTCCCAAGCGATTCCCGGTATGCCCCAGGGGAAAAAAGCCGGTGAGAAATGTGTAAATCTGGATCCGGTCACTTTTAACTGTCGGATATGGGGTTCAGACGAGTACCCTGATTTTTGTCGAGGGTTTCAGCCTGAAGAGGCGTTTTGCGGTCAGACCCGTGAAGAAGCTGAGAAAATCCTGACGTTTCTTGAGTCTTCAACGCACCCCGACCGAACTTAGTCATCGAACTCTGAGCCCGAGGACAGGCGTCGTGCCATCAAGGCTTTCCAGGCGGGAAGCAATGTGTCATCGGATTCTAAGATCGCCAAGCCTACAGTCCAGAGGGGGATATTATCGTCTTCCTGGAAGTTGAGGTTTTCACGGCACCACTTAACTTCGGCAACCAAATTAAAGGCTTTGGGTTCATCTTCCAGTTGGATTGCAATTTGATGGATGCATCCCGCTGTAAGGGGCTCATTCACAACCAGTTGGAGTCCATTAGCCGATATGTCCAGACTCTGACTGATTAAAATCTCGGCAGGTTGTTGGCCTTCATAACTGCCTCCATCAATTTCGATAAAAACGGTTTCCTGGCGATGAAGTCGATATTCCTGCCGTTGATCGGTTTGCTTCATGATAGGGGTTTCCTCAATCCTCGAACCACTTTTTCCAGGCTGTTTTCAAACTTATCGCCTTGGCTCAGTATTATTATTTGTTTTTTTGCAATGAGCTCAATCAGTTGAGCGGATGAGTAGTCGGCAATGCGCTGTCCGAGCCGATCTGTAAAAATAAACTTGTCGCTGTTTTGCAGTTTGACCGACAACTTTATCTCCACGCTTTCTGTGCTGCTCTGTTGCCATCGCATCCAGGCACCTACATTCAGCTGAGAGATTTGTTCTTGCAGGGCCTGGCGTAGATTATCGCTGACCTCTGGGAGTTTGTCGGCTTTTTGAGTGAGATCTTTAGCTTCTTTTTGTGCCTTTAATGCCGCTTTTTGTTTTTCTTCGGAAATAGCTCGATGCTGTTCCGCCTGAAGGTGTTTCTGATGATGCTTATCCAGTCGTTGTAATGTAGTGCGCAACGCTTGTGCGTAGAGCTGACGGGTGTTGAGCGGGAGAATGCTTTTTGATGTCAATCCTACGGAAAATTCATCAAAGGTATATTCCGCCAGCTTTTGTCCACTGTATTTTGTGATTAACAGGCTATTCTGTTGAGGGTGTTTTCGAACCAGCTTCCCTTTCTGGATGTTTTGAATCTCCTGACGAAAAAAGAACCAGTCGCCCTCGTTGATGTGGGATATATCCTGTTCAATGCTTTGACTGAGAACAATCGGGGATGTTGCGTCTGGAGATGAAGCCAGTATGTCTGGAAAAGGAACGGTGGCTATTGGTGTGGATGTCAGAGCTTGCAAAAAATAATGTTGAAGGCTGGCAGCAAAATCGGGGTACTGATCAGCCTTTGGCAGTCCACGCCAGTAGCTGTCATCCAGTTTTTCGATTAAGGGCGAAAGCAGGGTGGCGACTTTGGTTTGGTGGCTTTCACTATCACTGGTTTGAAAGGCCCAGGAAAAGATCTGCAGCAAGCGTTTCCATTTTTTCCAGAGTTCACAGTCTACGCCTTCATGGATCAGTATGTACTGCAAATCGCTGATCAGCGTGCTTTGGATGAACGCGATTACATCTTCAGGCAAGGGGCGGTGAGAGAGCCTGCGACCAATAAATTCAAGAACGGTATTTCTGACCGACTCCAGCACATCCGTTCCGGATGCGGTCTCAAGAAGACGCTGTTCGACTTTGCGGCTACGTTGGTGGTCTTCGTCAATAATATTTTCCAGTTGGCTGGAGTAGCAATCAACCAGCTGCGTCGAGTTGATGTCCAGCGATGCGAGGTCGTGGCTTAATGCCACTAGCCAGTCTGCAAATGCTTTGCCTTTTTTTCCCGCAGCGGGTTCCCAAATGGCTAATTGACGATAGAGGTTCTGAATCAATCGACAAAATGGGTGGTTGGCCGTAATGGCGATATCTGGCCTCGTGAGCAAACGGCAGCTAATTTGTAAACTTAATTTACGGCTAAGATGAGTAATACTGACGTGTGGTTTGGTCTGAGACAGTAATTCAGAAATCAGAAGATCAACAAAAAGCAGAGCAGGCTGAGTGTCTCGCGCCAGTTGTAGTGGAGGGCTTTGCGCCTGTAAATAGCCACGAAGGATGAGTTTGTCATCCGGTAACGTGTCAGCGCTGGGTTCATCCGCTGTGTTTGATACCGCTGACAGGTTTTGAATCTCTGCCAACAGGGCTTCGGCCGTTACCGTGTTTTCACTTGCCGTTGAATAGCTGTTCGGGTGGTTTGATAGCAGGCGAAGAGCCTGGAAAAGACTCTGAGTGTGGCCTTTGAGAATTTGAGTAATAGGCAGTGCGGTTGTGGTCATGAAAATCCATGGGTGTCGCGTGAATTTATTTCGCCTCAGTTTCCAGTAAGTGTGACGTGATATTGAAAGATGGCAAGCTGCGAGTCGCCAGACACAATTCAGCAATGCCGGTGTTGCTCATATTGTAATTCAGCCATTGAGTGGTGTCGTTGGCCAGATAGTGTGCCAGAGTCACCGCAATGGCAACGCCGTGTGAAACAATGGCAACTTTGGCCCCTGCGTGTTCTTGAATGATTTCTTCAACCGCTTCCACCATGCGCTGACGGACCATGTTCTGCGATTCGCCGTTGGGTGGAGTAAAGTCCGGTTCATCACGGAGGCGAGCGGCCACAGCCATCTTCCCCTGCAAATCGTCAAATGAGGTATTTTCCCAGTCGCCAAGGTGAAATTCCATCAGGCGAGGATCCAGAGATACAGGAAGCTGGTGTGCGTCGGCGATGGCTTGAGCGGTTAGACGTGTGCGCAGTAAGGGACTGGCAATGATGACATCCGGCTGCATGTAATGATGGAAGTTCTGCCCCAGTTGCGAGGCTTGCAGGTGTCCGGTATCAGTCAGTTCCGTGTCAGTGTGACCGTGCCAGACACGATTCACATTGGCATACGTCTGTGCGTGGCGGACAAAAACCAGCTTTGACGGGAGGTTCTCAGGGGTATAGAGCGTGTCAGCAGCATAGGACATTGATGTCATTCTCTGAATAAATTGTGATCAGCATACCCATGGCGCTGGGTGAGGTGTATGTTGATCGATTTTACACAGGGACGAGAATTCAGCAATGTTTGGCGCCACAGATCTTATGGATTCAAGGGCGCCATATCAGGCCTAGCTTTTACGTGATTGCCGTTTGATGTACCAATTCAGCAGTTTTTCCAGAATACCTTGCGGGGCTTGTTCACCATCAATCTGGGCCTCTTCGGCCAGGTTGACTTGCCCTCCACCGGCTTGATACATGCTCGCGTAGATATCCAGTACCTTCTTCTTAACCAGTCCTCTCAGGGGAATATGGGCCATCATGCCATAGGTGGCGGCACCGCCTTGTTCGGCCAGCTCCGGGTTGGCCTTAACGATAGCAACACACTCTTTTAGATCTGTCAGGTATTGGTCAACGACATTCAGGTGGTGTGCTGTCACCATGGCGTGCAGACCCGCTGGTTTCTGGTTGCGATTTACCTGCCAGCCTTTCTTGTCCATTTGATCGCCGACAGCATAGATGTTGACTTCGGGATCAACAGATTGATAGGCAAACAGAGGTCCCTGTGGATTGCCCATAATAGCCAGTTCTGGGATCTGCTCTACGCCTCGCTTCATCGTGTTGATGGCTTCGAGTGTATCGGCTGCCAGCCGACGATATCCATCTTCCCCAAAGTATTGCAGTGTGGCCCAGGCGGCAGAATAAGCACCTCCAGGACGAGTGCCGAGCAGGGCAGAAGAGGCAAACACGCCTCCGGGCCAGTCCTGATGGACAAACATTTGATGTTTTAAATATTCCAGATTGCGGTAGGTGATGGTGGAAGCGCCTTTTGCGGCAAAACCATATTTGTGAATGTCTGCCGAAATCGAGGTCACACCGGGAACACGGTAATCCCACAGCGGGAGGTCTTCGCCATTCATTTCGAAGAACGGCAGGATAAAACCGCCGACGCAGGCGTCTACGTGCAATGGAATCTTGTGTTTTTGTGCCATGGCACCCATGGCTTCAATCGGGTCAATGGTGCCGTGAGGGTATTCTGGTGCGCTGCCCAGCAGCATGACCGTATTGCGATTGATCAGCTTTTCCATTTTCTTGAGGTCTGGTGTCAGGTCATCAAGTAATGGCACTAATCGTATTTTGACCCCGAAGTATTCTGACGCTTTAAACCAGGCAACATGAGCTGATTCAGGGATGACCATTTCCGGTTTCTTAATTCCACGATTGGTCTTGGCCATATCACGATAGGTTTTAACCGCCATCAGGCAGCTTTCGGTGCCTCCAGAAGTAATGACGCCACAGACTTCTTCCGGTCCATTTAACAGACTGGCGGTGGCGCTGATCACTTCAGTCTCAAAGGTTTTCAGGCTTTTGAATGCGGTGGGGTTGAGGCCGTTTTCACAGGCAAAGCTGTGATAGGCGTCTTTCAGAAACTGTGAGTGATCTTCGTTTAGGTAATAGACCAGACTCCACACCTTGCCGTCTTTGTAATTGGGATCTTCAGCTTTGAAGCTGTCCAGTTGCTGGATAATGTCGTTGGCTGGACGACCTTGTGACGGAATAGGCTTGTGCATAGAGACCTCTGTGTCATAGACCTGCCTTTCAGGCGAGGTGTTTGGATAATTCTGTTAAGAGCGATACGACTTAGGATGATTGTAAAAACAGTGCCAGGCTGATGCCGAGGTAGTTACCGAGTGCGTAACCTATGATGCCGGTGGTCATACCTGAGAGTATCAGCGATGAATTGTTTAGAGCTTTCGCCATGAGAGGCACAAAAGGCGGACTGCAAATGGCGGCAACGGAAGTCACCATGAAGGTATCGCTATCCACTTTGAAGCAACGGCAAAGCAGGGCATGCAAGGTAATGCTGCCAATAATCGTGACACCGATAAAAACCAGGATCATTGGATCTACAGCCATCAGGCTGTTGATGTCGGCCATGGACGCTACTGTGAAACAAAAAACGTATACCCAGTACATGCCCAGCTTGTAAGCCAGTTGGAGGCGACGAACCGCAGGAATAAACGACACGGCTATTCCCAGAGTGGTTAGCAGTATGATCACCAGAGCGCCGGATGTGTGCAATCCAAGTTGCTGTTCTACTAACTGGCTAAGCAATAAGGCCGACCCCACGATCACGCCGCACAGCGCAAAGGCTTTCAACAGTTCCGGAAGGTTCCGGTAGCGCAATAAGGGTTCGTAGTTGTCATTGTAGTTGTCATCGTAGTTGCCATGGTAGCTGTCATGGTAGTTATGACCATAGTTATCCGGGTCACGGTCAGATTTGGAGGACTGATTCAGAGCGTCTTGGGGATCAGTATCAGCTGAAACTTCTACTGGCGTAACAACTCTGCCGGGGAGCAGTTTACGAAAGACGGGTATGGCCACCGTTAACATCAGAATCAAATAGCCAGCTCCCAGTACAGTGTCGAGACTGTGGAAAACCAGATAGCTTTCGTGAGGAATCGCCAGGCCGGCTTTGATTGCGGCCAGATTGGGTGTGCCGCCGGTATAGACGCCCACGGACATGGCGGCCAACTGCGAATATTCCTGAACCTGCCCGCTGCCATTGGGGCTGGAAATCGATAGATAGAAAAGCACAGTGGCCAACGTCACCACAGACACTGTTGCCAGCAGCATTGAGATAATGGCCTTGCCGGCTACCCGTAACCACAGTGCGACATTGAGCGTCATCATTAGCAGCGGCAGAGCAATGGCAATGGTGCCTTCACTCAACTGTTTTTGCACTGGCAGAACGGTATCCGGGATCAGGCCACTGTTCCCGAGAATTAAGCCTGCGCCATAGCACAAAGCCACAGCTCCAAGCTTTTGAGCCCAGCGGTAGTGAGAGCAGGCCCATAAAATCGGGATGGGTATCAGTAAGAAAAATACAGCGATAACGATATTCATGTCGTAGGCAAAGCCCTTGTTATTGTTTGAAGCCTTATGAATAGTGCGCTGTCGTTTACTGAGTGTCGATACACAGCTTTCGGCTTTTTCTTTAGTTGGTACAATAGTACCATTTAAAAAAGATAAGAAAAGGTAGTTTGTGGCCAGCGTCTCTGTTCAGACCTGTTTCAGTGGGTGGGATTGGTTTTTATGGTTACCGAAGGCTTGAATCCGGGGTGCAAAAAAAATCGTTTAGGCCAGAAGCTTTTGATAGATGGCATAAACCAGATAGCCCCAGAGGAGTATCAGGATAATCAAAGACCAGGGACGGCGCTTTTCCGAGGTTTCAGATGAGTTTTTGGCTGTTGTCACATGAGCGGATCCACACGCAGGACAGCGTCCTTGCGGGAACTTTCGCCCTTTAAAACTGCAGTCGTGACATTGGTACGCCATGAGGATGGATCCTTTCGATGAAAATAGCGACACTGTATCCCTATGCCATCTGGCAGTAAAGTAAGAGCCCTAAGCTTGGGGTTCAAACTGGACAAACTGAAAGAGTCGAAACCCGTACCAGAAGGTTTTTCAGCCCCCTTTTTTTAGAACTCTTTTTACAGAACCCTTTTTCAGCACGATAGTGAACATGAAAAATGATAATGCCGAAAGTCACAGATCGCTGTTCTGAGGCTTGATAACGGATGTTTGATAAGGAAACGATGTGAGAAAAATTCTACTGACGCTGACAACGATCGCTATAACCCTGGTTGTAGTGGCTTCTTTTGCAGGCATTACACCAACGTATCTGGTAAATGCGCCAGCCATGTTAACGGGCATGGGGGCCAAGTTGGGATGTTCCGGTCATTACGTTACAGGGCTTTCCCAGCAGCAATCTTTTAAGGATCTTCAGTCGTATTCGCCGGTCCTTAAACTGGTGGATCTGGAATTTGATGATGCTACACGCCGTGTTAATGCCGACTTGTGGGGGCTGGGTTCCGCTACGGCTCAATACCGTCCTGGTCTGGGATGCACGTTGTCAATCGGTTCTACAGAAGCGCTTAACCAGCTTGCGGGGACTTTATCAGACACAGAAGAGAAGCGTTTTAATCCAGAAGTCTGGCCTAAAGGTGATGCAGTACCGGCTGTTCGTCCTGAACTGCAGAGCCAGTTGGATGAGTTGCTGTCACAGGATAATCAGCAGGGACTGCAAACCCGAGCATTATTGGTGGTTCAAGACGGTCAGTTGCTGGCTGAGAGTTATGCGCCCGGGTTTGATCAACATTCGAGATTGCTGGGTTGGTCAATGGCAAAGAGCGTGACGTCTTTGATGATGGGGCATTTGGAAATGACGGGTGAGCTGGATTTTGACCAGCAGCCGGTGTTTGAAGAGTGGGCCGACGATGAGCGCCGAAACATCCACTGGCGTGACTTGATGCATATGAGCAGCGGTTTGAACTTCCCCGAAGTGTATGAGCCAGGGGCGGGAGCTACAGATATGTTGTTTACCGTGCATCGTGGCTCGGATTTACCCCTTGAGGCTGAGCTGATTCATCCTCCGGGAGATGTCTTTGAATATTCTTCGGGAACCACGAACCTGATGTCTCGTAAATTGTTTGAGGCTACCGGAGGTAAAGCGGAGAGCAATCTGAAATATTTGCAAAAGAACCTGGTTGAGCCTTTAGGCCTGCGAGATTTTGTGTTTGAGCCCGATCCCAGTGGCATTTTCGTCGGCAGTTCTTATTTGTATGCCAGTGCCCGTGATTGGGCTCGTATTGGTCAGTTGATGCTGAATCGCGGTGAGCTCAATGGTTATCGATTGGTGTCAGAAGAATGGGTGCATCGAGCCTTGCAACCCAATCAATCTGATAACACCCGAAGTTATGGCTATCAATTCTGGTTGAATCGTGGCGATGATTCGCCTCGCTGGAAAGATTTACCGGCAGACAGTTTTGCCGCTCTGGGAAACCGTAAACAAGTAGTGATGGTTATTCCTTCAAAAAATGCGGTGATCGTTCGTTTGGGTTGGACATCGGAGCGCTATCCAACCAGTAAGAATATGTCAGAGATTTTGTCCTGGATGGACTCTGACCGTCTTTCGGTCCGTAACTAATTCCATCAGATACTAAGAGGGCTTGCAGTTTGTTGTCTGATATCCATAGGCTCTTGCTATGGCTTTGATCGCAACTGCAAGCTAGGGTCGCTGACGTGGGTGAGTTATAATTTATTCCTTGATGTTTTATCGCATTGTTCGTGCTGAAAAGCGGTCCGCGCCTGACCCAGAGTGATTTATAACAGAACGATGTATACCAGAACGACGTAT